>NZ_JAAHHE010000339.1:0-6347 GCF_010692525.1 Moorena sp. SIO3B2 | reverse complement strand
CCTCCTTATTTTCGAGCGGGCAGGATGCCCACTCTACTCCTATTGATTCCAAGATTCAGCAATGCCAATGCCAAAGGTGGTGCGTTACGGGGCGGATGCTGTTGGCGAAATATTTCGCGAACTTACCAAGAAGCCCTATCAGGCCTCACCCCCAGCCCCTCTCCCAACCTTGGGAGAGGGGAGCAGATTACGGCAGAATAAGGGTTTCACGAATTCGCCAGCAGCGTCCGCCCCTAAGGCACCCTACGTACTCTCTTCTTGATCCATGGGCAGACCTATATCAAAAAAAGGACAAACTTGGCATTAGGCATCAGAGGTTTCAGAGCCTGTAAATAGTTCTTGGCATCGGAACGGTTATGGAACCGAGCGAAAACTACTGGTGGCCTCCGTGGCAATAGCCGGATCATAACCCATGGATATAGGCATGGACGATAAGACATAATATTAGGTTATCTCCTTTCAGGGGGACCAAGAGCCAGCCTTGAGCCTAGGAACATCCCTAGGCTGGCTCTTACCGTGGATTTTATGTCCACAATTTGATTATATCACAAAAAATATTATATTATAGCATATTGTGAAAATTTTTGTAAAAAATTCTTGAGGTAGTCGGGAGCGGTGCGACCCGTGGCGAATTTAATTCGCCAACGGAAAGCGCACCGAGGGAATCGGGAATTGGGAGTCGGGAGTGGTCAGAAGCGGGAAATCGGGAGAAGTTTCCCGGGAATTATTGTGTATTTTGATACATATGGGGAGAAGTTTATACAATCATGAAAGTACCTACTCGCCCCTTTGTAAAAAACCTACCCTTGTAAGGAACCCGGCCTTGGGTCGCACCTATCGGCAAAGCCGACGCGGGGCGCGTTCGGGTCGCACCTAAAAGTTGACTACAACAGCTTTTCAACTTGTATCAATCTCCTAACCTTAATGCCCAGTGCTTTACCTAATCCAAAAGCCATAGGCCAAGAAAATGACCAGCACTAGTGGTAGAGTGATTGGGAGTCGAGAGTTCTACCTTAATTGGAAAATAGAAACTAAATATCCCATCTTTTACCTGCAATCCAACCCATAACGTAGGAATTTAAAGCTGTGATTTCTTCAATTTTTTACCAGAGGCTGCAAGATTTGGCAGATAACATTGCCAAAGACCAAGAATTGCTTAAAGACTACGAGGACGAATTGCGCTATACCAACAATCCTCGTGACCGAGCTAACTATCGCAGGGAAATTGAGCGACAGCGGGAGTCAGTTGCTAAATACCAACAGGAGTATGAAGAACTGAACCAGGAGTTGAAGGGGTCTCAATCTGTTCAGATGCAGAAAGTAGAAAGCCAGTTGCAACAGATGCATGCTAAGATGAACATCCTGTTGAGCGGTCAGTTTGCTATCTACGAAGACCTTAAGAAAACACGTCAAGCCTTACTGAACCGCTATGGTTCCACTGAACAGGTTGTGATTGGAGCGATCGCTGAGCAGTTAGATCAAAAGGAACTGGTTTTGACCCAGAAGCTACTAGATGCAGTGGAAGCCAATCAGGTGCCAGACCAACAGATGCAGCAGATGCTAGCTTTGCTAGAGCAGCGTATTCCGGCTTTACCCAGCTCTGAAGTAGAAACTGTTGGTGACATCATCAAAGATCCAGGCATGGATTTTAAACATAGGTTGAAAGTTGCTCTGCCGATTGTGCCAATGCTTGTGGAGTACGAAGGTGAGATTGAACTCGGAAGCGGATTCAACATCAAGTCGGCTTGGGAGCAATTGGTGGCTAAATTACAGAGGAACTAAACCGTGGATGAACGTCAGTACCTCCTAGAAGCAATTAATAAAGATCTTGCTTTAATCAAAAAAATTGAAGATCGGCTACGCTGTGAGGATGATCCACGCCGCCAACTTAAGTTAGAAACCGATAGTGAAGAAACTTGGCAAAAAATTCGTGAGCGAAAAGCTCATCTAAGCTCTCTAGAGCAAGAAGAACTGAAAAAAACAGTCTCATATTTACGGTTGCCTCTAGTTAAATTAGATCCGTTACCTTTACCTAAACCCCCGATTCTGGATGAGGACTCCAGTTTAACTTCACAGTCAAGACCACCGGAGCAGCCGCCAGTTGTTAATCCACCGGATGAAAAACCTCGCGCTAACTATAGCCAACTCCGCGAGCTTTTGGCGGCAGGAAAATGGAAAGAAGCAGACTTGGAGACAGCTAGAGTTATCCTCGAAGTTGCTAACCGACTACAGGATAAAGATGCTTGGTTAAGAGTTATAGATATCCAAAACTTCCCTTGCCCAGACCTTTGCGTAATAGATCAACTCTGGAGAACATTTAGTCAAAATAGATTTGGCTTTACTGTGCAGAGGGATATCTGGCTGAGTCTTGATGGTAAACGGGGTGAATTTGATGAGGATAGATTTTCTTGTAACTTTAGTAAGTGTGTAGGCTGGCGTATAAAAAATAAGTGGATCGAAAACTATGATGACTTTACCTTTACTTTAAATGCTCCAAAAGGACATCTTCCATCTTTACCATTAACTAATCCCAGGGATCCAATTAAACTGAGGAGGTTGAAGGATAATTTCACAGGTTTATTGTCTCGCGTAGAGACTTGTTGTTTAAGGCAAGTATAACTTTAATTTTGAGGTAACAGTAATGATTAATATTGGTCCAAATGAATTTGGCATTGTGCGAAAAAAATTTGGTGCCCAACTCCCCCCTGGCCAGCATATAGCTCTCCATGGAGAAGCAGGTTACCAAGCTGATATTCTCCCCCCTGGAATATATTTCCAGTATATTTCTTGGCTGTACGAAGTTCGTATAGAAAAAGCGATCGAAGTTCATCTAGGAGAAATTGCCCTAGTGGTTGCTAAAGATGGAGAACCAATTCCATCGGGACGCATTTTAGGTAGAGCTGTGGACTGTAACGATTTCCAAGATGCCCGTGCATTTTTAGAAAACGGTGGCGAAAGAGGTAGGCAGTTAAGTATTTTGAAAGAGGGAATCTACCGCATTAACACTGAACTGTTTACTGTCATTACTTCCGCAAATGCTTCCCAGCACAACATGAAGCCTAAAGATTTGCGGCTCTGTGAAATAGACTCAGACAAGATTGGTATTGTTACCACTAAGGATGGTCAACCAATTCCAGTAGGTGAAATTGCTTGCCCCTACATTGAGGGACATAACAAGTTTCAAGATCCACAGCAATTCATTGACCGTGGTGGTTACAGAGGTTTGCAGGAGGAGTTTTTAACAGCAGGATCTTGGAATCTAAATCCCTGGTTTGTTGATGTAAAACTAGTCCCTTTGACCAAGATTCCCACGGGAACAGTGGGAGTAGTGATCTCAAGTGTTGGGAAAGATCTTCAACAACCTGGTAATCACTTAGTTGAACGTGGATACAAAGGGATTTGGAAAACCCCCCTCTCTGCCAGGATTCATCCTATTAACACTGAGGTTATGAAGGTTGTTATAGTCCCAACTCATGAAATTACACTGGATTGGTCAAATAAGGACAAAGATGCTACAAACTATGATGCCAATCTCCAAGCTTTAAAGCTGAGTTCCAAGGATGGATTTACTTTTTATATTGAGGTGACGCAGACTATTAAAATACCAGAAGAAAATGCTCCCCAGATGATTTCTCGTATTGTTTCTGAGGGAGCTACTCTATCCGAGCTAAAAACTGGAACTGATTCTGGTACTCAAAAATTTAGCTCTATCAAAAATCTTGTCAACAGGGTACTAGAGGCAATGGTTAGATCTCAATTTATCATTGCTGCCCAAGGTTACAAGTTAATGGACTTTAAAAACAACCACGGCGATCGACAAGATGATGTAGCAACAGAAATTAAACAAGCTCTTAGTGAATATGGGGTTGAAGCAGTTAAAACCTCCATTAGTGAGATTGATTTGCCCGATAATATAGAAAAGCTTCTCAGGGAGGGTTCGGAGATTCAACAGAGAAGCAAGAATTATGATGTAAAAATAGATGAAGAAAAAAAACGCCAAGAATATCAGCACAGAAAAGCAGTAGCGGATAGGCAGCCAGATATAGTTGATGCCCAGGTTAAAGCAGGATCGATTCGAGCAATAGGTCAAGCAAAAGCAGATGCCATCGGAGCTAAACTCAGTGCTGAAGTTCAAGCCCTCGGTGGCCCCGAATACTTTCTAGCTAAGGTCAGAGTAGAGAACTTGCCTCAAATTCAACTCCCTCAGGTCTTGATTGACTCTAGTGGAAGCCACTCTGGACTGCTTGATGCCTTCATCGCTCCCATGCTGCTAGGCAACCCAATAACTCAACTGCCTCTACTTCATCCACGTATTGGTGGTACGCAACCAGCACTATCTGCCACAGGATCTACAAAACCTCCTCAACTACAAGCTTCCCTGCCACGTTACCCAATTGTGTTGCTACTCGATACCTCTAGTTCCATGCCAGAGGAGTATCTCGAACAATTAGTCCAGGGAATTAATACCTTTGAACAAGAATTAGTAAAGGATGAGACAGTTTGCCGTTGTGTTGAGGTAGCTATCGTAACACTTAGCAATACACTTAGCAATTCTGCTAAAGTAGTCCAGTCTTTGACTACTGCTGGAAACTTTTCTCTCCATCAACTGGAGTTGAGCGGCACAGCAGCGACAGGGCGAGGAATTGAATTAGCACTGAAAATAATTGAAAACCGCAAGTCTATCTACAAAAACCAGAATCTGCCACTCTGTCCACCCTGGATAGTACTGATTACAGGTAGTGCTCCCAGTGATCACTGGCAGAATGCCGCCCAACGGGTGAAGCAGGAAGTGGCGGCAAAGCAACTCAACTTCCTGGCAGTGGGTGTTGAGGGTGCAGACATGGACATCCTCAATCAAATTTGTCCCCCTCAATTCCCAGCAACAAAGCTAGAAGACTGGAAATTTGTTCCCCTGTTCCACGGACTGGCTCACCAGATGAAACGAATTATCCATTACCAAGAGAAGGAAGCCTTGTTACAGGGATTGGTACAGGTTTTAGAACAAGCCAAGTCAGCCTTGAGTCCGGAACAAGCAAAGAAACTAGACGAATACACCACCAAGCTGATGATACAAGTTTCTAAGGAACAACCATCCCGCCAGGACTATACAGATAATGCAGCTGGATTATACAGAGAAGCTAGGGATATCGGAGAAGATGGCAAGCCGATTACAGAGCTGCTTCCAAATATCACCAAGAGATTAGGATTCAGCTAGGAACTAAAGTATATAGCGTTTTTATTTGAGTTGTGAACATATTTCCAAAGGCCAACAGGCAAAAGGCATGCATGCTAAAGGCAAGAGGGGCAAGAGAACCTCAGTTTTATTGTCCACAAAAAAAAGACCTCCTAGGTTTACATCTCATTTATAAACGCCCTTAACAATCCCTGTAGGAATTGTGATAATTTTTGATGCCATATTCCCTGTTCCCAGATCCGCTGTTCCCTTTGCTGTATAATTATTCAAAAAGATTTTGGGTGAGATAGTAATAGAATAATCTTGACTAGACGGTGGCAGTAATTTACATAGGCGATCGCAATACCGGCAAGACAGCCTTAGCAATTGAGTTAACTAACTCTAAATTTGACTATGTCCATATCCCCAACCAGAGTTACGACAACCTGAAGGCACTCTTCTTTGATGAAAAAGAAGACAAATTTCGACCCACACCAGTTGATCCAAGTAATGTCTATACCACTCGTTCCCTTGATGTAGAAGTAACGTTACCGGCTGGTCGCAAGACCATCTCTGTAGACTGGATCGATACTCCGGGGGAAGTCTGGCGCAAATCCTGGCAGCTGGATAATCCCCAACAATGGCAGCAGGTCTTGGCAGCAGTAAAGCAGAGCGAGGGGATTTTGCTAGTCTTGCCACCCTATCGGGAGATGCTATCACCCCAGGCTCCGGTAGACTTTTCGGAATTTCCTACTCAACAACAGTGGTGTAATCGATTTCAACGGTGGGTAGATTTTTTTCATGATGATTGCCCCAAGGTACGACATATTGTGATTTGTTTAAACAAAGCCGATCTATTTTGCAATTTAGAGCAGGAAGCCTTTCAGCTTGCCTATGATCCACTGCGTTCTCGGAAAAACTGGTATCAACGTCATAGCTATGTTTCCCAGCGCTACTTTCGACCAGTACAAGGTCAACTAGTAGCCATGAGCAAACCTCCTGCGGGGGTGCCTGTGCGTTGTTTTATTACCAGTATTTATAATCGTTCTCTGTTAGAACTACCCTGGATTTATTTAGCCAGCTTTCTTGCTAGTTAGGAGGTAAGCTATCAGTTATCAGCTATCAGCTATCAGCTATCAGCTATCAGCTATCAGCTATCAGCTATCAGCTTCAG
>NZ_JAAHHE010000338.1:0-6351 GCF_010692525.1 Moorena sp. SIO3B2 | reverse complement strand
GTTCTAGGGAGAGATGAACTTGACTGACTACTGGGTTGCGAACGATTATGTCACAGGATTTGGAACTGCGCCCCAGTACGTAACGGTCCCCAACCAGGGGATAGACATCGGATTTGTTGGTATTAGCATCTTGCACCCAAAGTTCCGGCACTCTAGCATTAGGCTTTAGTGCTACTGCTTGAAGATTGACCTTCGCATGAATGGTCTGTACTACCTGAGTTAGCTGACTAAGTATGGTCTTTGGGGGTTTGGAGGGTGGTTGAGAACTCATGGTCAGCGATAAGCGATTGCTTGGGTGCTTATTGAACCATTCTAATCGCTCTAGCAATTAGCTCTTTTTCCCTGTTCCATTATCAATATTTTCAATATTTGTGGAATGGGCATCTTGGGTGGAACTGGCATCTTGCCAGTTTCAATATATTCTCCGGCGGGCAGGATGCCCAATATTCTCCGGCGGGCAGGATGCCCACTCTACTGATTCAAAGATTCAGCAACGCTACCGACTCAACGACTAGCAGGAAAACTACCACCCACAAAGTGAATATCACTAAAGGTTTCAATCCACAAACGAGCACCACAATCCAGTGGATTATCTGGATTATAGACAATCTTACAAGGACCTAGGATTTCCACTTCGTTGCCGTAGATATTGCTACCACTGCGTTTTACTGAAATCACTGGCTTGCGGTCTTTGGGGCTTTTCTTGATATTCGAGCCAATGTGATTACGATTGACATTAATCTTTGCTAGAGCCGGTGGACGACTAGTGCGCCATTTCCCCTTTGGTCCACGAGTACCTTTAGTAATTTGTGGCAAATGGTTGAACAAGGGAATAATCCAGAATTTCCCAGTTTTATAAGCACCGCGCACCCGACCCTTCTCTAGGAGTTGGCGCAATCGTCGAGAAGAAATTCCTAATAGAGATGCTGCTTCAGTAGTTCCAACGCACTTGTTCATGACTGGAGTGTTTTTTAACTCTTCCTATAACACTAGTTTAATAGCAAAAATAAAAATTGGCAACTTGAGGGAGTAGGGATTAAAGTGTGGTAAGTGTGGAGAGGGTGGCTAGTAAGTCAAGTGCTGTGGTTTGCACTATTAGCGACTCCGTCAATATCGGAATAGTTAGGAAATCGAGAAGAAAGGGAGTAGGGATTAAAGTGTGGTAAGTGTGTAAAGGGTGGAGGTAAAGTGAAGTGGTGTGGTTTCCACTATTAGCGACTGCGTCAATATCGGAATAGTTAGAAAATGGGGAATCGGGAATGCGATCGCTTTTAGCGTGGCCTACGGCCAATCGCGTAGCGGCTCTTTTGGAGCATCGCATTCCTGAGTTATATGTGATCGCGTAGCGTGACGGAACGGGCATGTTGGTGGAACGGGCATCTTGCCCGTTTCATTTCCGGGCTGGCAGGATACCCACCCCAGTCTTATTCATTTGAAGATTCAGCAACGTCAATCAATCAAACAGCCCTACTCCTAACGATGAGGTTATTAGTCATAGCTCATCTCTCTACAATCTCTTTGTAAAGCTATTGGTGATCGTTAACAGGCATATTTTTCCATCATAGAACTGGTTAATAGTCGGAAGGCATCTCAACAATTTCGTGATTCCCTTTGTAGTTAACAAGCTCGTCGGTATTGATTGGACAATTAGTAATGTTGTCTGTATGTATCCAACCAGGGATAGGGGCATTCACAAAGATGAAACCGTTAACCTGGAAGTCTAAAACTTCAATAAGTTGATATCTGTCAAAATAGGTAACTACTTCTGATGAATACGGGACAAACCCATCTAGTACTACTGCATCCTGATGCAGTATCTGGCGGCATTTCAACATACTGACCATACTGTTTGGATCTGGATGGGAAACAACAGGGCGCGATTGGGATGTTAGTAAGGTTATAGTGGTTGCTGCTAATCCGAAAATTTTGGTTAATTTCATAACCCATATTGATGACTTACACTATAGACTTCGCAACTAGTGCCAAATCGTCAGTAGGATTTGTGATATTTATCCCATCTCTCAACCACTCAAACCGAAAGTTAAGTATATAGCGTTTGTATCTGGGTTGTGAACATACTCCCAAAGGCCAAGAAGCAACAGGAAACAGGAAACAGGCAACAGGCAACAGGGGTTCGAGATTCTCAGTTTTATTGTCGAATCAAAAAAGAGCATATAGGTTTACATGTCAAATACAAACACTATACGCTCTGAAATGCGTGGGTAATTGGTTAGTTTTTTTTTAGTCAGTTTAATCTAATTCTGGCAAAATGAAAGATTGAAATTCTTGGAGCTTTTTGATATTGTTAAATAAACGCCACATCTGATTTGATTTGTAATTTTTATTTAGGTAGTTTTCACCTAATTTAATTATTTTATTTATTAAATTAGGTAATTTAGTTATTTTATAATCATCAAAATCATTTTCACTTGTTTTAATATCAAAAACCTGTTTTGGTATTTTTTGGTAAACCAGATGTAAAATGAATAATTTACCGTGTGTTACTAAAACTTTTTTTGTTTTAATATCTTTGATTATTGATTCAAACTCTCTTTTTATATCGATTTTTCTATATAATTCTGTGGCTGTTACCTTATTGTTAAATATTGTTGTATAAGGATGTTTTGAGGGATTAGACCATAATTTAGTGATATCTTGTTTAGCCATTATCATTAATTGAATATTACTGTGAGCACATGCTAAAGCTACAGTTGCTTCTGTTAATTCGTAATTTTCATGATTGATTTCAAATGTTTCGGCTGTTCGTTTGTAGTGATATTTTTTATTAATGGATCTTAAGTCTTTATACAATCTTTCTTGTTCACTATCTAAAGCTATAAAATCTCTATATTCTATTTTATTTTGGGTGTTGGTTGCACGAGTTACTTTTTCTCCAAAATCCTCTTCACATGTTTCCAAAGAAATAAATCGAATTAATATTTCGCAATTTTCTTCAATTTCATCTTTTCTTTCCTCTGATGAATTTTCATATAAAGTTCCTATACATCCAATGGTTTGAGCCCCGTTGACAATACTAATTCCTTCAGCATAAAAATTACCTGTATCTCTTGTTTTTCGATGATTTGTTTTTGTAAGTTTTTGACATAAAACCGTAATCCCATTATTAAAGTACCAGAAGAGTTCAGGTTTATTTTCTAATGTTTTTTTTATTTCTTCATTAATTTCACTATCTCCAATAAAATTGCGAATATTTTTAGAAAAAAGTTTGTTGTTATATGTTGACCACCATTTTGCAACATCGCTTCCATTAATTTGTCCATAATAGGCTTTATAAGGATGGTTGATCATGCCCCAATTTTTAAGTTCAAATTCAACATTTATTTTTTGAGGATGATTTCGATTGTAGGCAGCTTTATAAGCTTTTTCTAGGTTAAACTCTTCAAAATAAGCTATTTCTTCGAAACCATCATTAATCTCTTTAATTAGATCTTGAATAACTGTACGACAAGTTTTAGATAAATTAGATCCTGTATGAGAAACTATAATTTTTATTTTAACGTCCATCCTATTTATTGCTGATTTTATTTCTTCTTCTTTATCTTGAAATTTTTGATTGAATCTATCATGGGTAGTATCGAACTCCAAGATATCTTTAACACCTGATGAAAAACTTCGTAGCTCATTAGCTTTTGGCGACCCTTGTCCTTTATAATTCCATTTAGATTGAACTAACCAAAATATTTTTTTGTTTTCTTGAAACAGGATAGCATCAATACCATTATCGTCGATTCCATCTACCACTGTATTGGCGGCTTGGATTGGATCAATATCTGCTAAAGTAAGAAGTGAATAAGCTGCCAATGCTCTGCTGTTGAAAGCACTCTTTTTTTCATTTACTTTATTGTTTGGATAATCTTTAAGATCTATTAGATTATCATTAAAAACAGAATTTAATTCGTTTTCTAACTGCTTGATATAGAATGTTTTATCCATTATTAATTATTTTTGATTTCATAAAATTATATCATAGTAATTTGACTTCTTGCACTAGAAATCGGTATCTGGCATGGGAGTGATTATGGTAGTGGGATTCTCTGTAGAAGAAATTGCGCAATATAGTTTTTACTATATAGTTATTTTATAATAGTACTGTTGCTGAGGAATCTGGGCTCCGAGTGTGGGTTTTTGCGATCGCAGGGGGTTTGTTGATTTCCTTGGAAATAAAGATATTCCCAGATAAAGTCTCGATATTCCTTATTACTGATATCCATGACACGCTCAAAATACACTCCATAACGAGTAAATGATATTATTGCCGCCATCATATAGTACTGATTAGACTTTTTTTGATATCATTATGGCGTATTTATGGTGTGAATATTATGCTTAGCAAACTTATACCCCGAGTTTCTAAAGCAAATAAAACAGGCTAAGCATCAATCTTCAATGCCTGGATCCAGTCGCTCATCGGGGAAACCCCCAAGACCGCGCTGCATCGCTGCTGGAACGCCCAATCATTAAATTGATAATTTTTAATAGTCGCAACGCCCTTTACTCCCTCAGCGACTAGCAGGAGAACTGCCACCCACAAAGTGAATATCACTAAAGGTTTCAATCCACAAACGAGCCCCACAGTCTAGTGGATGATCGGGATTATAGACAATCTTACAAGGCCCAAGAATTTCGACTTCATTGCCGTAGATATTGCTACCACTGCGTTTTACTGAAATCACTGGCTTGCGCTCTTTCGGGCTTTTCTTGATATTCGAGCCAATGTGATTGCGATTGACATTAATCTTCGCTAATGCGGGAGGACGACTAGTGCGCCATTTCCCTTTTGGTCCACGAGTACCTTTGGTAACTTGTGGCAAATGGTTGAACAGAGGAATAATCCAAAATTTCCCAGTTTTATAGGCACCCCGCACCCGACCCTTCTCTAGGAGTTGGCGCAATCGTCGAGAAGAAATTCCTAATAGAGATGCTGCTTCGGTAGTTCCAACGCACTTGTTCATGAGTGGATTCCTCCTAACTATTCCGATACTACTAGTTTAATATATAAAAGAAAAATTGGCAATGTCAGGAAGTAGGGATTAAAGTGTGGTAAGTGTGGAGAGGGTGGGGGTCAAGTTAAGTGGTGTAGTTTCCACTATTAGCGACTGCGTCAATATCGGAATAGTTAGAAAATGGGGAATCGGGAATCGGGAATCGGGAATCGGGAATCGGGAATCGGGAATCGGGAATCGGGAATCGGGAATCGGGAATCGGGAAATGCGATCGCATGCGGAGTGCCTCTAAGGTTCCATCCAAGATAGTTACTAGTTTAATTAATTAATTAATAAGTGGAGACACAGGATTTTTTCCCACTCCACTACTCCCTATTCCCTATTTGTTACAAAAATTTTCAAAATATGTTATAATATAAGATTATTTGTGCTATAATAAAATTACCGTGGGCGCTAAAGCGACTGCATCGCTTTAGCGCCCACGGTAAGAGCCAGCCTCAAGAAGTTCACAGGAAAGGCTGGCTCTCGTCCCCCAGTTAAGGAGATAACTTAATATTATGACTTACTCTCAGCGCCTATATCCATGGGCCGTGGTTAGGTTATTGCCCAAGATGCAACGAGTGGTTGTTGGTCGTTTCCGCAATCGCTCGGATGCGGAAGGTCACATGCAGGCTCTGAAGCGGCTAATGCCTGATGATAAATTTATCATTATTTTTGATATTGGCCAGGATATAGAGGGAGAATCTGAGGAGATGGAGTAGGGAGTAATCAGCTTTCAGCGATCAGCTTTCAGTGATCAGCTTAAGCGCTACGCGCACGCTACGCGAACAGTGATCAGTTATCAGCTTATGGGTTAGGTCACAGGCTGGAAGCCTGTTCCACCCTACTTGAGGAGTTAGGTCACAGGCTGGAAGCCTGTGCCACAGCTGACCGCTGACCGCTGACCACTAACCACTGACCCCTCACTTACTACTAACAATAGTCTCCCAATTCTGAATCACTTGCTGCAAAGCTTCCGGGAGCTGATTACTACCAATATCGGCATAACGTGTGGTACCAGCATTGCTGCTCAGAGTAACACTGATATAATCAGCAGCACCAATAGGAGCAGGGTAACTCAACTGATCAAACTGACCAAAGTCTACCTCTTTGTTGAGAAACTTCTTAAAGCCTTTGACATCTTGACGGGAAATGCGAGCAATCTCAGTGGGAGTGCTATTCCCATTGATCCTTATGTACTGCTGAATCACTTGTCCATTCTTGAGCAGACGGGTTTCAACGGTTTGACCAAAGAAACCACCACTTGCGATCGCACGAAATACGGTATTCTTCTCTAGGGCTGGTGGTAATTCACTGCTGGGAATCGGTACTGCTGCCAGTAGGTCTT
>NZ_JAAHHE010000337.1:0-6466 GCF_010692525.1 Moorena sp. SIO3B2 | reverse complement strand
ATTAGCCAGGAGTTTATTGACATCAGTCGGTTTTACTACATCACCAGCTCCAGACAGCGGCTCCATATTACTGGGGCTATTGGTCATCAGGGACTGATTCAACCGAGACCAATTCCCCCGCCAAACAGTTGCTTGATCGCTACCAGACGCACCACGCAACAGTTTTAAGATATGGGTAAATCCCACTGTACTCTTGCCGATCTGGGTTTTGTAACCCCGATAATAGGGCACCTGGTTTTCCCCAAAAGCCAGCTGGTATTCTTCACTATCGATATAAGAATCGATTTCAGTCTCATAACCACCTTGATCAAGCATCCTCGTATGCTCAATAACTTCCTCATAACTTTCGGGAGCTCGACCAAGGAGATGCTTGAAATTCAACTCAATGGCTCGGTTACGGGGGCAACTGTTGAAAAATCGGGAGTAGTAAAGCTCAGATTTAGCCACTTGCCGCACAAATTCCCGGACAGAAATTTCTCCGTTTCTAAGTTGGGATTCGGCAACGGTGAGCCGCTCACTGTCCATGACATAGGTATTCCCCAACACTTGCCGATAGACAGCCCGAATCACAATTTTTAGTTCTTCTTCAGAATGACTAGGCCACAGTTCAACTGGGTCTGTTTCTTGAAATGGTGCCACCCCTAATTGCGCGGCCCGTGTCAGTACAGGATTTATAAAACCAATTACCATCTAAAAGACCTCCCAATCCATTGTTGTCAAAGACAGTTAATCAACAACTAATAAACAACTTTTTTACGAAGAGATACTCTTAAACCGTGATTAATCGGGATAAACCCGGAGATAACGGTCAAGGTGCAATTTATTGTTGTCCGAGTGAGGAGTGGTAATACGGTAATTGGAGTTAAACCTCCCACTCAGCTATCTGGACGTTCCTCACATCTCGATGAGGAGTTGCTTGAAAGCCTGAGTTTTAGTATGCTTAGAGTCAAGCCAGCCAAGCTCAACTGCATCTAGCAAGCTCAGTCCCATACCTTTCAAGAAACGCGCGGTACGACGCAACAACACTGCCTGAACCTCAGTCCTAGAAGAGAACCGAGAAATATCCTTGTCCGTACCCCTCGCAAGGATGTTATTGGCCGCATTGCAATCAGCCTGTAACACGACCCCATCAAATCCGGTAAAATTGTCCCCAGTCCTTTTCCCTAACAGGGTTCCATTTCTGGAGTCAATTTGCGACGTGTAGCTAGGCTGAACTTCTTTAACAACCGAACCAGTCCAATTAGCCCATTTTTGCAATGAATCCCGCATTGCTCCTTTCATCCAGTTATTCAATTTGCGGGATAGAGCCTTGGACTGGCGCTTATTCAAGATCGGTTGTGTTAAATCTTCTGCAAATACTTTTAGTGACTCCCCGTTTAAAAGAGACTTAGAAGCAGCTCCGAGTACTGCAAGTATTTCTGATTGATTTTGCCTGTAACGTTTGTTTTCGGTTTTTCTGTTTAGATTATTTTTTAATATTCGAGCTGATTTAGCTGGGTCTAACTTTTCTAAGTTTCTATGAAGTGCCCAAAGCTTTCCTCTTTTTCGGTTCTTGGCACATATACGTTCTGATTTCTTAGTAAGCAAGACACCTAATCCTTTCCCGTGAGCCTTGCCTTCCGAATCATAGAAGGCTTCTGTGTAACCTTTATCTACTCCTATTTCGCGAGGTCGAGGAACGGATTCGACTCTTCCATGGTCAACCAAGAAGTGAATCTCAAACTGTTGAGACAGGTAATTATATATCAGTCTGATCTGACCTTTTAATTTTCTGTTACTTTTGACAATAATCTTGTTTCTCTTTCTACTTGTTAGTCCAGCCAACTCTAGCTGATAAGTATTACGATCAAGTCTTTTACACTTATATCCTACTTGTTGATAAACAATCTGATTGTCAACCCAAGAATGACCTCTTTTAAATTCTTTCCTGACAAGTCGGTGAAGTAGTGGGCTTTCAAGAAAGCTTAAACTTTTAAGCTGCTTACTTTGGTCCTTTCTTTTCTTTTCATTTTCTTTACCTGGGAATTTTTTATATAGTTTTTTGATAACGGCATCGGAACAAGCTGCCTGGCTCGCTGTGATTGCTTTAGCTACATCATTGATTGTCCAATCCATCAATTTAGCCGGTAAACCCAGGGTTTCGGGAGTCCTAAAGCTTTTGATCTCTGGGATAGCCTTTTTCCAATCCATCCCCCAATGACTGACACTCCCTAGCTTGTTGTAAGACTCAGCCCTAACTATGCCCAGTTTTTTCATTACCTGGAACAACTCTTGCTCAACCGACTTAGTCATACCCACTACGGGAACGACTTGAGTCGATATTTTCTTGGTTGTTCCTAGCTTTTTGGGCATCTTTAACTGCTGTTTCCTACTTTTCTAGAATACCCTAGCGCTACAAAACTGTCAATGTCCGTTTTGAGATGTTAAATCCCGTTTTGTACCGCTTTATTGGCGTTTAAGCGTCAGACTACTTTGTTCAATTCAATAGTATTGAACACTGAATGTCCAAAAAAATCGATTGAACACTATATTAATTGAACACTATAAGTATTATTTTTTTATTGATTAAATTGATTAAGATTACGCCTTCGATATCCTCTTGGTTGACTGACACGCTAGTTGCACTTAGAGATTTAATTGACTGTTGACTGTTGACCATTAACAGTCAACAGTCAACAGTCAACAGTCAACAGTTAAACCCAAAAATCTGTAAGGTGCAGCAGTCAGCTCAACCTACTTTGTTTTAACTAACGTGGACACTAGCAACCTTACCACCCATACGGCTAATGTTCTTCATTGCCTCAGCTATACAGCTATAAGGAACCTTCGTCGTATAGTTACTTGTGCGCATTACATCTTGGCGACACAGACCTGTCACCTCTAGTACAACTGTGCGATCGCTATAATCACTCAGAATGCTAGTTCCATCTGTAATCATTCCTGACATCGGTAAAGTACCTCTAATTTACTAAGTTGTGAATTCAAAAACGCTCAATCCTACTGCCAATAGTTAATCAATAGTTAACCAATAGTTAACCAATAGTTCACTAGGCAATAGTGTTAGTTTTTAGAAATTAGCTGTTGATTGTTCACAACCTATTTCCAAAAACTAACATCTAGATACTTAGCTCAGATCAACTACTGAATCCGTAAGCATTCAGCCGTAAGCATTCAGCCGTCAGCCGTCAGTCTTCCGCTTATGCCCATAGCGCACGCTACTTGAGGTGATGCGCGAATAAGCGATGCAGTGGCCTCACGGGGTTTTCCCCCACTCGCGCTTTGCATCAAGACAAGAGCTAAGCATTCGAATAATGCTGAGTTACGTAAAGCTGATAGCTGATAGCTGATAGCTGATAGCTTACCTGAATCCTGACAGTCAAACTAACCTATTTCAGTAATACTGACAATTTTGCTGCCCATTTTGTGCATATTTTGAATCCTCGCCGACAGCTGGTCGTAACCCACCTCATAGCTAGCATTACTCCGCTTGAAGCGAGAACCAACACCAGCTTTAGCTACAGTAATCTTAAAGCGTTTGCCCGTATTGGCGTAATTACCTGAACCCCCAGCAGGAGCAGTAATCTTGGTAGACAGATTAGCTCCTAAATCACTAATCAGCTTGGCTTGGTTACTGCTATCACTGGTAGCATCTCCCCGCATCAAACAAAACGTCCGATTAAACCCTACGTTCTTAATCCCAACTTCGGTACTATTACTACGAGGATAGGGGACAATAAACTCACCAAAACTCAACTGATACTCTGCGCTATCGATATAAGAATCGATTTCAGCGTCGTAGCCAGCAGTGTTATAAATTAGAACGTGTTCGGCAATTTCTGCCTGTTCCTGGGGAGCACGACCTAGAAAATGCTTGTAGTTGAGCTCAATGAAACGATACTGGGAAGCAGAATCAAAAAACAGGGACTTATACAAGTCTGATTTAGCGACCATGCGCACAAAGCCCCGTACACTGATGTCCCCATTTCGCAGCATCGCTTCAGCACTAGTTAAGCGATCGGATTCCAGCAAGTGCTGGTTACCTAGAACCTGTTTGTAAACTGCCCGAATCACTGTCTGCAAATCATCTTCTGTTGCACCAGCACGCAACTCTATCGGGTTAGCATCCATTACCCAAAGTGACATTTAAATTCCTCCTAGATTCTTTGCTCAGATTTAGCTGACTTACACAGCTATTCACTTATCAGTTACCAGTTATCAGTTACCAGTTAACAGTTTTTCTTTTTACTGATAACTGATAACCGGGCTACTGGATCAAGTTAACTCAGTAATACTGAGAATCTTGCCACCGCTTTTATGAATACTCTTGACTTGTTCAGAGAGTTGCTCGTAGCTAACCTGATATTCCAGCTGGCTACACTTATTCAACCGGGCTACACCAGCGCATGTGGAAACAGCAATCTGGTAACGCTTGCCAGTATTGCCATAACCTGCACCATTTCCAACAGCTGGAGCCTTAACTTGTGGAGATATATTAGCAGCTACAGAAGTAATTAGCTGGGCTGCTTTTCCACTATCACTGGTAGGAGAGCCTCGCAGTAACGAGAACATCCGATTAAAGCCCACATTCTTTATTCCAGGTTGGCTACGGATGCTGCGGGGATAGGGAACGATGTTATCGCCAAAATTCTCAAGATATTCGTCACTATCGATATAGGAATCGATTTCCGCTTCATAACCCTCTTGATTGTAAAGGCTGACGTGCTCAGAGATTTCCGCTTGATCTAGGGGAGCACGACCCAGCAAATGCTTGCAATTAAGCTCAATGAACTGATAGGGAGAAGACCCCTCGAAAAATCGGGATTGATACAGGGCTGATTGAGCCACCATGCGCACAAAGCCACGGACACTAATATCCCCATTCCGCAACATTGATTCCCCATTGCTGATTCGCTCGCTAGCCATCAGATGGGCATTGCCCAAAACCTGCTTGTAAACAGCTCGAATTACCGTCTGCACATCCTCTTCAGTAGCATAGGGTGGCAGTTCTACTGGGTCACCTTCAAAGGCATCTAGACCAAGGGTGGCTGATACCGTTAAATTCCCCATTCTTATTTCTCCTAAACTCAGTTTGATAATGATATAGTCGTTGGTTAAACCTAGTTTGAGGTAATTTCCCCAAACCTAGGGTCAGCTATTAAGGAGCTATTAAGCTATTATTAGCCGACCCTGAGTTTATATCAAATGGTCAACATTCAACCAGCATTACAAAACTTCAGTAATGCTGATAATCTTTCCACCACATTTATGAATGTTCTGAAATTGTTGAGACATTTGACTGTAGTTAACTACCCGCTCTGTCTTGCTAAACTTATTGAGTCGAGCAGCAGCAGTTGAGGTAGAATAGACAATCCGGAAGCGCTTGTCCAAGTTACTACTAGCTGCACCATTGCCAATCGCTGGCGGAGTGATTGTCGTGGACATATTCGCAGCCAAAGAGGAAATTAACTTTGCCTGTGTATCACTGTCATTGGTAGGAGAGCCCCGTAGCAATGAGAACATCCGATTGAACCCTTCAGTTTTGATACCCACTTGGGTGCGGATAGACCGTGGATAAGGGACGGTGTACTCACTAAAGTTTTGAATGTATTCGTTGCTATCGATATAAGAGTCGATTTCAGCGTCGTAGCCCTCTGTATTATATAGTTGGACGTGTTCAGTAATCTCTGCCTGGTCCTGGGGAGGGCGTCCTAACAAGTGTTTGAAGTTCAGCTCAATGAACCGGTACTGAGAAGAACTGTGAAAGAACAGTTTCTTATACAATTCAGATTTAGCTACTACCCTGACCAACTCACGCACTGTAATATTGCCATTCCGGAGTTGGGCTTCCGCACTAGAGAGCTGATCGCTCTCCATGATATGTTCATTGCCCAAAACCTGCTTGTAAACGGCTCGAATTACCGTTTGTAAATCATCTTCAGTGGCAAAAGGCCGTAATTCTAATGGATCACATTCAAAGGCATCCAAGCCTAGAGTCGCTGAGCGAGTTAAATTTCCCATTTCTATCTCTCCTTTAAAACTTCCGAAAAAAAACCCCAGACATTAGGAGATTTCTGTAATGCTGACGATTGTCCCACTAGTGCGATTAATCCGCTGAATTTGGGGTGTCATCTTGCTGCCAGGAACAATGTACTCAGTGGTACTCCGACGGCGACGACCCCTGTACATGGCACCCCGCACTACAATTTTGAACATCTTTTCGGTAGCATCAGCATAAGCGGCAGCACGGCCACCTGCCAGTGGCACAATTTCGCTGGTGCTATTGGTGGCAACTGCTTCTACCAAGCAAGAGCTTTTTATGGAGCTATCAACTTCTGAACGACCCCTTACCAAGGAGAGGGTACGGTTATAGCCCACCTGCTTTTGACCGATTTGGCTACTAGAACCACAATAGTAGGGTACGGTATCATCCCCAAAATTATTTTGGTATTCGTCACTATTGATGTAA
>NZ_JAAHHE010000336.1:0-6484 GCF_010692525.1 Moorena sp. SIO3B2 | reverse complement strand
GTAGCGTGGCCTACGGCCTTAAATGCTGGGCAAGTCAGCCACTTACGTGCCTAAAAAATAGAACTCATTGTATTGTTCCGGTGGGTCGGGGCATCCCGTGTCGTTAATAAAGTAACCCGTGTATCCGAACGCGCCCCGCGTCGGCGAAAGCCGATAGTGATGGCTGGAGTTGGTAAGAAGCCCACACTGTAATCTTCGATGAGCGTGTGGGAGTATGTCACGGCTAGCATCTTATTTAGCTAAGATATGATATAGCAATCCTAATTGCAACGTCAACAAGCAAGGGCTTCAGATTCTTACCCATCTTTACCCTCTTGGCTTGTTCTGGTATTTAAAAACTCAGATCGGATTGCTATCTAACCAGTGAACCTAACGCCTAGGAGTAACTCCTGAACGTTGACCAGTGACAATATAAGAGACTCGTTGACCAATATTGGTAGCATGGTCAGCCATTCGTTCTAAATGGCGAATCACTAGTCCTAGTAAAAGAATTGGTTCAACAACACCCTTGATATCCCGCTGACTGGCCAAGGTTTGATACAGTTGGTCATAGGCATCGTCTACTGTATCGTCCAGCTTTTTGACCGTTTGCCCAGCAATGGCATCTAAATCCGCTAGGGCTTTTAAACTTGTTGCCAGCATAGCTTGGGCATGATGAGACATAAGTTCCACCTCTGGCATACAGGGATGGGGTGGATAAGGAAACAGCTTTATTGATAGTTCTCCCAGGTCTTCAGCATAATCACCAATGCGCTCTAAGTCTCGTACTAGTTGCATAAAGGCACTCAGAAGCCGTAAATCTTGGGCAACGGGAGATTGCAGAGCCATTAACGTGACACATTCCATCTCAATTTGGTGATAGTAGCCATCAATGCGCTTATCAAGAGAGGCAAGATGTTGGGCAGTCTCGAGATTGCGCTCAAACAGGGCTTGATGACTTAGTCTAAAAGATTGCTCTACCAGAGCCCCCATACGCAAAACATCTTGTGCCAAACGCTTCAGGGAGCGCTGGAAGTGTGAACGCTCAGACATGTTGCTGACAGAACTATTAGCAGAAGATAAACTCACCAGGAAATAGGGGTTGCTAAGGGAAGGCTGGAAGCCCCTGTGATTTATATATATTTATGCATGGGGAAGAAAGCTTTGCCGTAACATAAATAACTGCCCAACAGCACATCAAGATTAGATGCGATCGCTCCCATCCTTCCGGTAAACAAATTAGCAGGCAGTATTTCGATGAAGGGTTTAGGGTTTAGGGCTTGGGTTCATGCTGTTAACTGGTTACAGGTTAACTGGTTACAGGTTAGCTGGTTACAGGTTAGCTGGTTAGCCAGTTACAGGTTAGCCAGTTACAGGTTAGCTGGTTACAGGTTAGCTGGTTACAGGTTAGCTGGTTACAGGTTAGCTGGTTGAAAGTTAGCTGGTTACAGGTTAGCTGGTTACAGGTTAGCTGGTTACAGGTTAGCTGGTTACAGGTTAGCTGGTTACAGGTTAGCTGGTTACAGGTTACAGGTTATTAAACCTTCAACCTACCCTACAGGAACCCCAAGGGCGAACACCCTTCAACCTTCAACCTTCAACCTTTAACATTTAACCTTCAACCTTCAACCTTCAACCTTCAACCTTCAACCTTCAACCTTCAACCTACCAGCACATTGGCGAAAAGGGTTCATGACAGGCAGCTGATGATTGGGCGAGCAGGATATGGTAGTATAACACTTAGTAATAGCAAATTTAATCAACCTTTGGTGGTATCTGGAAGTGCAATTTCTATACAGGCACCACCTGTTTCCCAGTGATTGGTGGCTAGGATAGAGCCACCGTGAGCCTCAATAATTTGCTGCACAATGGATAGTCCTAGACCACTGCCACCACGCACAGGTAATGGCTCTCCATTACTATAATTACTCTGGTCTCTGGCTCTTGAGTGATCTCCCCGGTAAAGTCGCTCAAAGACACGGGGTAAATCTGACTCGGCAAAACCATCTCCTGCGTCGATCACCTTAATTTGAATCCAAGTATCGCATTCCAACGCCTTGTGGGAAGATATAGCATTAACCTCAACTCTAATAGCAGCCTGAGGTGGGCTGTGTTTAATACTGTTGTCAAATAAATTTAGAAACACCTGAGTCAGGCGAGAGGGATCAGCTTCCAGATACAATTGATTGGGTCCATGATAGGCAAGGGTTAAGTTCTTCTGTTGGGCTAGGAGTTCTAGGGTTTGCCAGACCCTAAAAATTAAACTCTTTAGTTCTATGGATTGACAGTTAAGATGTAGGGTGGGGTCTTGCTTGAGTTTACTAATTTCCAGCCAATCTTCCACAAGCTGAATCAGCCGTTTGACTTCTGCGAGCATTTTCTCCACCCAGCGGCTTTCCTGAGCCTCCAGACGACTCTGTAACGTTTCCGCCACTAAACTAATGGAGGTTAACGGGGTTCTGAGTTCGTGGGCTAAATCCCCAAACCACTGGTTGCGAGACTCAGCCAGTTCTACCAAAGGTTGTTGATTTTCGAGAAACACACCAACTTGTTTCTGGGGTAAGGGCCAACTGGAAGCTCTTAGATAAAGCGATCGCATTTCACCCATGGCATCCCCCTTTAAGCAACTGGGGTGAAATACCCATTCACAGATCCCAGGTTGCTGCTGCTGACGGGTAGTTTGAATCAGCTGATCTAATTCGTAGGAACGCACCCACTCCAGGAATAACCGGATTTCTCCTGATTCCCAGTCATGAATATGTAATAACTGACGTGCTTGCTGGTTGCACCATAGTAACTGGTTTTCTTCATCCACCAGAAAATAACCTAAGGGTGCTACCTGAAGTAATTCTTGCCAGGTTTGCAGTTCCTGCTCCATCTCTTCTCGTTGATGATTGGCTCTTGCGATCGCTTGCCGCAAACGAGAAACTGCTGACAATGAGTTGCTGGTAGCATCCACCTGTAGTGTTCCCAACATTTGCTGTAGCCGTTGTTTGAGTTGGCGCTGCTGCCACAGCCACAGCCCAATTCCCAAAGCCAGACCTAGTAAAAATGCTAGGAGGGTCATAATAAAAAAAAATATGAAGTAAGCATTCAGCTCTCAGCATTCAGCTCTCAGCATTCAGCTCTCAGCATTCAGCTCTCAGCTCTCAGCTCTCAGCTCTCAGCTCTCAGCTCTCAGCTCTCAGCTCTCAGCATTCAGCTCTCAGCTCTCAGCTCTCAGCTCTCAGCTCTCAGCTCTCAGCTCTCAGCTCTCAGCTCTCAGCTCTCAGCTCTCAGCTTATGGGCAATGGGCTTTTACCCATACTTTCAATTCTCATGCTTCTCTATCAATATTAAATTCTCCCGTTCGCTTAGCGTGGCCATAGGTCTGCATAGGTTTATTTTAAGCTGACGGCTGACAGCTGACGGCTGACAGCTGACGGCACCTCAAGTAGCGTGGCCAAAGGCCAACGGCTGAATGCTTACAATATGAAGTATAAAGGACTTCGTACTTTATAATACTTTATCCTTTATCTTTCCTTCATATTTCATTGATTATTTATCCTTGATTCTTGATTTTTTATCTGTCCTTTATCTATCCTTTATCTATTCTTTATCTATCCTTTATCTATTCTTTCTCTATCCTTCATTATTTATCCAAAGCGATAACCAAAACCCCTTACAGTGATCAGGTATTCTGGTTTACTGGGGTCTTCTTCTAATTTTTCCCGTAACCAGCGAATATGAACATCCACTGTTTTAGTATCTCCCACAAAATCCATTCCCCATACTTGATCAATTAATTGGTCCCGAGACCAAACTCGGCGGGGATTATTAATAAATAACTCCAAAAGTCGAAACTCCTTGGGAGATAAATTAACGTCTTCTCCCCGAACCGTCACCCGACACTCTTGGGGGTACAGCTTGATCTCTCGGAATTGCTGGACGGGTGTTGGAGTGATACCATTCAAGTGTTGGCGACGAATTAAGGCTCGGCAACGAGCAATCAACTCCCGCATACTGAACGGTTTAGTGAGGTAGTCGTCTGCACCAACTTCCAAACCTAAAACCCGATCTGTTTCACTAGCTTTGGCACTAAGAATCATGATCGGAATGGGATTTCCTCGATAACGTAGCAACCGACACAGATCTAAACCATTCACCTGAGGTAGCATTAGGTCTAATATGAGCAAATCCACAGAGTAACCAGTGTGATCGCTATCCTGAAGCATAGTCAAAGCTGTAGCGCCGTCCGAAGCAGTTAAAACCTCGTAACCTTCTTCTTGCAGGGCTAGGACGATCATTTCTCGGATTAGTTCTTCGTCTTCCACCACTAAGACTTGTTTAGCCTTGGTCAGTTCTGAACCGGAAGGACTGTGGGGTATGTCGAGAGCAAGCATAAAGTAAGAAAACTTGGTAACTGAGGTTACAAGTCAAGATATACAAGCAGTAACACGCATCTGTCAATCAGAATATTGACTTAATCATCAATTAACCGATACTTTTTGGCTACTAAAGTCTACTAGTGCAGTCTTTAGCTCACCAATGCAAGCTGCTCTCGCAGCCAGGGTGTATCTACCAAAGCACGAAGAAATATTCCACGTGCGCCATTGATGTCTCGATCCATTGACCGACCATCAATCTTTGACCTAATGGTCTTACTTCCACCGATGTTTACCATTTCTCCGGTCCAGCTCACAGTCTTGCTGGTATAGGCTTCGCAAACATCTACTACTGTCTTTCCGGTCTCAGAGGCTTTATGCTTCAAGAACTCTTTGAACCTAAAGTGAGAGAATGTCAGCAAGTTTCGCACAGTCTTTGATCTGATTTTTCTTTTTCCTTTCCTGGACATTTCAGATGTCTCAAAAGTTGGAAGCAATATCACGTCAAAGTTGTCTACTAAAAACCTAGCAGCTTTCTGATGGATCTCATTTATCAGGTTTTTAATTCTGATAATGATTCGCCTTGCAGCTTTTCTCATTCGTCGTTTTTGATTTCTCTTGGCCTTACTTATTTTTGACAATAAGTTATCAAGATGAGTACAAAGTCGTTGAATACGAGAAAAATCTCCGTGGCCAATTTTACCTATGGAATTCTCACTGAAAAACGTCAAGAATGTTCTAACACCGGGGTCTATCGCTACTACTCTACCTTGGCTCTCGGCTTTTCTTTGAATAGTTTGATGAGGGATTGTCAAATAATAATCCCCGTTGTTGCTGGTCAATCTACAGTCGCCCCTATTTTCAGGTAAAATCTCAGAAAAAGTCAAACCTCCCAACTTTGTATGATAAATGCCTTTTGCTGAGACTGCCGACTTGGGGATGTAGCAAGACTGAACAGGGTTCTTTCTAGACCTAAACCTAACTCGATTTATTTGTCCAGTCTTTTTGTATTTTTTCTTGGCCTCCCTGACAGCGGTACAAGCATCCTTAATCGCTATAGATTTAATTTGATAAGGTACTTCCTTGCACCACTCGGGAAGGTCATTTAATATCCCAGTTTTAATGGCTTTCCAATTAGCTTTAACTTCGCCATTTTGAAGTATCTTGACGGTCTTGTTGAAGACGTAACGAGACACTCCAAACCACTTCCGGATCAGGGAACGCTGTTCAGCACTTAGGAATATCCTGATCTTCTTTGATTTTTGTCCCGTACTTTCGGAGTCCGTGGACGCGGCAAGAGAAGACGTGAATGATGGACAGAAGATCTGCGGTGAGTTCGGATTCTGGACAACTTTTAGGCTGGTCGAGAACCAAGATTTTTCCACCGTTGAAACTGACCAGGTACTCAAACAGTTCAAAACCGAATCGGGTAAGCCGGTCTCTACAGGCAACAACAATCGTGAGCTGACAACCCTGCATAAGTCGTCCCAGTATGGTTTTAAGTCCTTTCCTTTTGTAGTTGAGTCCTGAACCGATGTCTTGGATGATTTCCGCTTCCGGGAAGAGCGAGTGCATGTACGCGACTTGCCTGGCGAGGTCATCTCTTTGCTTGGAACTACTGACCCTGCAATAACAGATGGTTGATGGCTCTGGAGCTTGTTGTCTTCCCAGAGTGGCAAGACTAGCTGTACAGAACATTCTGTATCCACTTGGGGTTCGCTCACATTTGATAGTGCCATTGTCTGCATACTTCCTAAGTGTGGTTTGAGAGAGTCCCGTAAGTTCGACCGCCTTACGGAGAGGTACTAATGCCATGTCTCTACTCTAACAAACCCCCTGAGACTTTACTAGGCTTTATTACACTTTCTATAACTGTCCACTAACCTTATTTTTACCAATATATTATCTGGCTGCAGATAGATTATGGAGCCATTGTGCCTAATTAAGATAAAACCCCAAGTCTTACAGCCAATCCATACCTCTGCACCTACTAGCAAGGAGAGGTTGGGCAAATGCCTTGCAATTAAGTAGTCAAAAAGCGGGATAAAACGGGATTTTTTGGGGTATAATAGACAAAAAGGCCAAGAATAGCCAACGATGTCTAAGCGCAAGAAAAAATCAGGCACAACAAAGAAGCTTTC
>NZ_JAAHHE010000335.1:0-6491 GCF_010692525.1 Moorena sp. SIO3B2 | reverse complement strand
GTAATCTAATCATGAATACTCATTTAAACCAAACTGTTTTTGCCCACCCTACAAGCTACTGCCACTGATCTACTGAGCAGCTAAGCTAAAACTCCTCTGTACCACAGCACCACGTTTCCCGAGGGATTTTGCTTGCTGTTGATCCACAGTGTACAAGACACCTCCGGCATTCCCTGACCTCACAGTCAGTTTTTGTTTAGCAATCCAGGTTTTCTGATATCCCTTGGGTAAGGTTTCTTCCAACTCGATTTTGCCATCAACTACCACTCGTACCCAAGATTGCTCTGTAATACTCAAGCTTACTTTAATTAATGGATTAGATGGGGAAGGTTTAGGTTTGGGGGGTGGTTTAGGTTCGGGTTTAGGGGCTGGTGCTGGTTGTTCTGGTTTATCTGGGGTTGTCTGCTCCTGAGCAACGGATGAGTTTTCGATCTGTCGATTAGTGAGATAGGTGAACACGGTGTTGAGTAGATAAATTAGTCCACCAGCAACACTGATCAAGCTTACTATTATGATGTAAGGATAATAGGGTTGTAAGCTTTTGGCTACAGTCTTGACAGTCTTGCTTTTGGCTACAATCCTAGGAATCTTTTGAGCAGAGGTTAGAGTCTGAGATTTCTGTTGTGAGGGGGTACCTGTATACAAGACTAACTGACCAGGCTCGCTTTCCTCGGTTTTCTCGGTTTCCTCGGTTTCCTCGGTTTTCAAGGACAATCCAGAATTAACTGGAAACGTTTTGGCTATCCCTGGACCATCTAGACCGAGAAACTCTGCATAGCGACGAATGAAGCCTTGAATGTAAACTGGCTCGGGCAAGGGCTCGGATTGCCCTGCTTCAAGGGCTTGCAATATATGCAATCGAATAAAGGTTGTGTCAGCGACTTCCTCAATAGGTATAGATTTCTCCTGCCTGAGTTGGCTGAGATAAGTCCCTATTTTCTGGAGTTGCTCCTCTTGCTCTAGACTTAAGTGGCTCACCAAATCTCTCCACCCATTAATCCACGTTAACAATTTTTATACATAAACACCGGATAGTAACATCCCTTGGGGATCTCACCATAAAAATTATTAAAAATTAACAAAGATTAACAATATCGCCAATTTACTGATGAAATAGGAAAACTCTCTCATTTTAGGGTATGGTTTCGATTGGCATCCTCCCCCGGGGGGAACAATCCTCGTGCCGGGGGATTCCCACGTCACTGTGAGTCTTTCCCTTTCGTCGAGTTGGCTGATCTAATTGTAAGCATTCAGCCGTTGGCCATTCCCATAGCATGGCCATTCCCGTACCGTGGCCAAAGCCCAAGGCCAACGGCTGACAGCTGACGACTGAATGCACCTCAAGTAGCGTGCGCCTAGGGCATATGCTTACGAATTATCAGCTAATCTTTGGCAATAATTTCGGCGTTGCTGATTCTGGGTATGGTTTCGCCCCCCTAGGGCATGTTTTCAAAGTTTTCCGCAAGATTATGATCCCCCCCAGCCCCCCGCGCGGAAGGGGGGAGCGATACTCAAAGTCCCCCTTTTTTAAGGGGGATTTAGGGGGATCTCCGAGTTTGAAGACACGCCCTAGCCCCCCAAGCGAGGGATTGCTCGCTTGGGGGGAACAAAACTTTCTTGCGTCCCCCAAGCGAGGGATTGCTCGCTTGGGGGATTTAGGGGGCTTTAACAAAACCATATGATCGCGCATTCATTCCTTAATTCAGCAACGCCATAATTTCAGGCATCATTTCGTTTTTTTTCTTTACCGTATATCCATGCTTTAATAATGCTTTTATATAGCAAAGGGAACAGCGGATCTGGGAGTAGGGAGTAGGGAGTAGGGAATATCGCATCAAAATTATCTCAATTCCTACACGGATTGCTATAGGCCAATATTATTATAGGTAAACTTCATTAAATTTTCTGCAATTATCTGCAGTATCCTGAATTTTTATTTCCTAGATCAACATCAAAGTTTTATCGCTTTACTCTACTGATAAAAGTGTAGCAAATAAAAGACATGTTGGAAAATGGAACTTTTCACGGTGTTTTTAACCGCCGAGTCGTTTTTGATTCCCCGACTAAAGTAAGGATTAAGGGTGTGGGGTATTGACAAAAGCGAAACAAAGGTATAGGATTGCAATCGTGACCAAATAAAAGCCGATCGAACTAGATCCAGAAAGATTCAACCAGTTGCCGAAGGAGGAAGTGGTAGAAATGCTCATGACTGCAGCCAAGGCTATAGCTCAGCAGCAAGGAACAAGAGAAGAACTGAAACAAGAAATAGAGAAACTGCCTGTAAGTAGCAGAGTTAGATCGCAAAATCTCATCAAAACCGCCATCAAAAGACCTACTCAAAAAACCGGAAACTCAGAAATAAGAAAAACAAGATACAGGATAAAAACCTAAACGTCAACTAGGCAGACAGTAAAGACATCAAGGAAAAACCTGGAGTGGCTCTCGGTATCGGGAATATATTCAGGATACTGCTAATTTATCTACTAGTAATTTATTAAGTAAGTTTAGTAAATATTAAGTTTAGTAAAAAAAAAGCTCTGCTTAGGGGTAGTCTGTGATAGATTTTGTTGAGCAAGCTCAACCGGCTCAACTTGATAAAACTGCACTTGCTCCTGGTTTTATTCCATAACCAACGTTGCTGAATCCTTAGAGGTTGTCTGAGAAGTCTCATTTGCTACATCCAAGCCCCCTAAATCCCCCAATTTTGGGGGACTTTTAGAAGCAAATTGACTCTTGTTCCCCCCAAAGTTGGGGGGCTAGGGGGGCAAAATTCAGTATCAAAAAACTTGGGAGATATCCTCTTAGATAGAATTCAAAGGAGTTTTTATGCTCGCAGACGGATTTATAACATTATTGAGTCTAGGTTCTGAGTACTACTTTAAATACGAGATTGATGCTCAGACTGGTTTCCAGATTTATTGGATTACAATTCCTGAAGGACTCGATAAGGAACGCTATAGCAAACAAACAATATCCGAGTTTCTAGCAGAATCATCAGTTGCACAAATTCTCAAACCTGGAGAAACCATTGATAAGAGCCTTTATCAAGGTAGCCTAATTTTACCGGGATTACCCGCCTCACCTTTCGATGCATTTTATAATATTGAACTCACCTACGACAGCGATTCATTTACCTTAGGAGTTCAATCTACTGACTCTTTTGGATTTAGTCCCGAAGGCTCAACCCATTTCAAAGATTTAAATCTGAGTTTTACCCAGCAACTTAATTCGGAAACCGCCACTGTCAGTGGAACAGTGACGGCGGTTTTCTCTGGTCAAGATATCGTTCTTGAGGCAGGGGTGAGCGATGGCTCTGAACTAATTTTTAATTACAATCCCAATAATCCTCAGGAAATCCCAATTCAACCCTGGGGCAATTTAGAGTTGACGACTTTTACCGTGCAACCTGGGCCAAATCCTCTTCAACCCCAGGTGCTCTATTGGTTTGGAGAAAAGTCGGGAGAATGGGTTTATGATTGCTCCTTGAGGAATAGCGAAGATGCACCCGCCATCGACTTACGGATTCAAACGGAGCCAGAAACAGTGGAGTGGGGATTAGGGTCTATCGCTGTTAAAGATGGCTTGATCGAGAGTGAAAATGCCACCCTAGAAGCGGCAAACCTAAGTTCTGCTAGCAAACTGATCAAGGCATTCCAAGAGACCAACGAAATCACTATTGCAACCTGGATTAAGCCTAGCCAAACGGGTCAAAAATACCCAGCTATAGTCCTTACTCTATCCGAAGATCCTGAAAATCCCTATGTGACTCTGGCTCAAGGGGATTCAGAATGGCTAAAGGGTTATGGAAATCGGTGGTCGGGGGATTGGTACCATCAAGACGAGTATAGTGTGCTATTGCGCACCAACACTAATGATAGAAACCGATATTGGCAAATCCTGACCACAAGTCCCGACACAGTAACAACCGAGGAGCTAACCTATGTTGTCTATACCTTTTCACAGAATAACTTGGGGGATGAGAGTGATAATGCCAAGGTGTATCTCAATGGAACGCTAGACAATTCAAAATGGATTAATAGCGATGATCAGGAGCGTCATTTTTGGAGAAATAGGCATCAGCAGAGTAATCGTTCGAGAAATAGGAATCAGAGGGGTAATCGTTGGGAAAATCGAGATGATGAGGATTCTCCTTGGAAAAATCGGGATGATCAGGAGGATTCTCCTTGGAAAGATAGGGGTGATAAGGAACTTAAGCCTTGGACAAATCACCCTGCTGTTAAGTTAGCGTTAGCAAATGACGTTTTATTTCTCGATCGCAGGGGCAACTCCCCAAGGAATCAAGATTTCCCTTGGGAAGGGGAACTCTACGAGGTGGCAATTTATGACTCCGCCCTGACACCAGAGGCGATTTACCAGCGCTACTACCCCACCATTGAAATTTTGGGCAACCTGACGCTGACTAATATGCCCAGTCCCTTGGACCAACCCCTAACGGCTGAACTGACTTTGGAGGGTATGCCGGATGTAGAGCACTATTCAGAGTCTAAGCTCAATCTTAAGGTTGACACCTCTGAAATCCGGGAAGTTACTCCTGAGTTTGACTTCACCAAGATTGCCCTGGAATGGCAATCAGAACCTGGAACCTCCCCAAGCTGGTACTTTAAGTGGGGACAAGTGGATAGCACATTATGGAAAACGTCAATTCCCTTTACGGCAGTTCAAGGGGATGCGCCGGGTAAACTTGCCCTCAATTCACCGGAATTAGACCTTCAAATCGGATTAGGACAAATTAATACCCTAGAGGGGTTGTCTCTATTCCTGAAACCAGATAGCACGGGTGAGATATGGCAGATGTCTTCCATCACCTCTGTGTCTGAACTGGTACTCCCCCAATTAAGGGATTATCGCCCATTTGATTGGACGGTAGATTTCAAGCTACTCTTTGCTCGTCACGATCAACAACGGAGTCAATTTGACCCCCTCGGGATTGAAGATGGGAAAGTCGTTCTCAAGGGCAATTGGTTGGGAGAAAACCTTGTACTCCATGGCTGGTGGCGCAATGAGCAGTTTGTCCTGGAAGGGCAAAGAAATTTAAGTCTACCGTTTGAAGTTACCTTAGGTCCAATCTTTGAACCTGGTACCTCCCAAAAGATTATCGACCAGGTAGCGATCGCTTCCGTGATGAACGCCACTGTAATCCTGGAACTGACTGAGTTAGGCTTTTTGGCCAAAGTCTCTGGAACCTTTGATTGGACCGATCAAGCAGGAACGGTAAACACCTTTACAGTGCCGGAGTTTACCCTAGTCCGCCCACCGCTGACTCCCAATCACATCCTGGAAGCGATTTTGGAACGGTTAAACTCCCAAGTAGATGTGATCTTTGCGGAACAGTTTCGCCATCAAGCGGACTACTACTTTACGGTGGTGGAGGAAAAACCTGTTATTTATTTGGGGAATGGCAACGACCCTGCTACTATCACCCAAACCACAACATTGCCCCAGTTATTCAACACTGCTGCGGATTCCAATAACATTTCCAGCACGACAGGCATCTTTACCCTGACAGAAAATGCCGATCAAAGCTGCACCCTCACCATAACTCCTCCGGAAAGCAGTGACAATTGGCTAGATCAACTCAAGACCGATTACGACAACTTTATTGCTCAACTAGATACCAACAGTAATCTGATTTCTGGTACCCTCACTCTGGTCAAAACCCGGATTGCTGAACGGATGCCGTTGTTGGTTGAGGAAATTCTCTACTACTACTACGGCTTGGATACTGTTAATGGCTCAGTGGATTTGCAAGCTGGAATGCGGTTACGGGTCGATTACCAAAACTATCAGTTGGTTCATCCAGCCCAATCTACGGCTAATTCAGGGTTTGTGGGCAGTGGCACGTCTTACTACACCCTCAACAGTTATCGGGATAGCACTAACCTAATGATTAATTTTGATGGGTTTTTGTCCCAAATTCAGCCCTATGTCACCACAGATATTGCTACGGTAGGGGCTGGAAGTAGTCTGGATACCTTTAAAGTTGGCTATCAAAAACCCTACTTGCGGCTGGTTTATCCTAGTTTGGCAGCTCCCTCTGCAGGTTCCCTCGATCCCGGACAGGCTGCAACCATTATGGGAGCCGCAACAGTAACAGAGCTGGATAAAAATACAAACGTTGCTAGCTTTTATTTCCGAGGACGAGCAACAGTGATTCCAGAAATTACTGTGGTGCTACAGGAACAACCGGTATTTGTTCCGGTGGGAACGACTTTACGACAACTGATGGAGGAACGTGTCACTATTCCGTCCGTATCCCTAGGAGAATCCCTACTGAACTCTACCGGAAAACCCAGGTTGAGCCGTCTTTTACACGAAGGGGTGTCTAACGAACCTAGCTATCGGTTTATCTACCTGGACGAAGATAGTCCAGTGCTTGATTTGCCTCTGGTCAAAGGCGATCGCATTGTCCTGTAGGGGGTGAACAGATGACTACCTTTACCCAATCAACAGCACAGGCGCTCTACTTTTTA
>NZ_JAAHHE010000334.1:0-6532 GCF_010692525.1 Moorena sp. SIO3B2 | reverse complement strand
ACGGTGAGACCTTAAAGAATCTTTGTCTAATGAGTGGTGGACATGTCCGAAACTTGATGCAATTAATCCAGAAAGCGATTGACTGGACAGATGAACTACCGATTACTAAAAAAGCAGCAAAGCGAGCGATTGAAGAAACACGAGAGACTTATCAGAAGACTGTACAGGAGAGTGAATGGGAAATTTTAGCACGAGCATGTCATCTCAAGCAGGCATATAATGATGTTGATCACTTACGTCTGTTGTTGAGTCGCTGCCTCTTGGAATACCGCTATTATGATGAAAACGATAACCTACAGATTTGGTGTAACGTTCATCCACTAATCGAAGGGATTCCAAGATTTCAAGATGTACTTGCCAAGGTGAGAGCTTTATGAGTCTTGCTAACTCATCTAACGATACTCCTCCCTCTCGGGAAGAGATTTACCAAGCCTTTTTGCGATCGCTGAAGCGACGGAGGGGATTTGGGATTGTGTTCATGCAATGTCCTCCAGCCGAGGCTAAGCGGATCATTGGGCGAGTGCATCAGGATTTACCCCAGAAGCAAATAGCAACCTTAACATTAACCGAGCCCATTGATAATCTTTATGATCGTGTTAAAAATATTCTAGACCGCGATCAATTGAGTATTCTCTTCATTCAAGGTCTCGAAAAATCTTTAGAAGCTTATATCAAGCCAGGATATCGGGGAGACGGGGATTACTACAATCTTGATACTGTTCCTACCATCTTGAGCCACTTAAACCAACGGCGAGAGCTATTTCGAGATCATTTCAAAACTCTGTGCTTCGTTTTTGTTTTGCCAGCGTTTGCTATTAAATACTTTATTCGCCGTGCTCCCGATTTCTATGATTGGAGCGCAGGTGTTTTTGAGTTTTCTGTTGATATAGGAGCTAACGGTTTCTCTGATAATGTAATCCAACCAGGGCAAGACCAAATCAATGTTGGTAGTGCTAGAACTGCTGACGAAAAGATTGACTATTTTCAACAGGCTTTACAAAGGCAACGAGAAATCGGCAATCGCGTAGCGTGGCCTACGGCCAATCGCAAGGGTGAGGCAGATTGTTTAAGTAGCTTGGGTAATGCTTATCGATCCTTAGGCCAATATCGAGAAGCGATTAACTATCTTCAACAGGGTTTACAAATTCAACATGAGATTGGTGACCGCTACGGAGAATTAACTTCTTTAAGTAGTTTGGGTGGAGCCTTATATTGCCTCAAGCAGTATGAGCACTCCATAGCTTCTTATGATAAAGCAATCCAGATTTACCAAGAATTGGGACTTGATCAAGCAACTTTATTGAGTCAGATGCTGATTAATCGAGGTAATGCTTTAAAGAGCATAGGGCGGTTAGAGGAATCAATTAAGAACTACAATCAAGCTCTGGCAATTGAACCAAATTCAGATCAAGCGTTAGTTCAGTGTGGGGATGCTCTAAATCAGTTGGGACTATGAATTGCTATTACAATTAAACTAATTAAACCTAAGTAAATATCAATTATGGATCCCTTATCACTTTCGGCTATTTTAGAAATACCGAAAATAGCGTCATCTTTGTTAGCTGTGACCAAAGTAGGAAAGGGTATAGCGCAATTTCTGACGAAAAGCGATATCGAAAAAGCTATCAAAGCTGGAGCCAAAGCGGTTGATCAATCGGACAAAAAACTCGATAGTCAACAGCGTTTATTTGTTCAAGCTCCTCTGGATGCATTGAATAAAGTTAAAAATTCTAATTTTTTGCGCGACTATTTTACTAATTCGGCGGTTGTGGCGGAATTAACCAAACCCTTACTTAATCAAGGAAATCCAGAATGTGATTTTTTAGTCAGACTATTTCAAAAGCAAGCTGAAGCCAACAAGATTAAACTAAATCAAAAAGCAAGTCTACAGGATTGGATAAAGACCTTTGTTAATGCTTATTTTCAGCATACTGCTACTTATCTAAAATTTCAGGTAGCTAAACAGGATTATTGTAACCAGTTAGCTCACTGGTTTGACCATGTTAAATTTGCTGGCATGGCTGTGGCTGGGCAAGAGGTAGAAAAATCGGAGAAATTAGCCCAGATTTTTGTAAGGCCAGATGTGGTGGAGGAGGTGGCAACTGCTAGGGATTTGGAATTGGAGCGGTTACCAGAGGTAAGTGGTGAAAAAGCAGAAAAGGTGCTGTTGGAAAAGACAACTCCTAGGAAATTTTTGGCTGATAAGTTATTTAGTCAAAATCAGTCGATACGAGTAGTGATATTAGGTGCGCCAGGCTCCGGTAAAACCACTTTGATGAGTTATTTTTCCGTAATGTTAGCTCATAAAAATTATAAAGATTTAGGGTTAGATCGTGATACTGACTGGCTACCGATTTTAATTAGGATACGAGACTTGGCGAGACATCCAGATAAAAGCCTGATCGACTATGCCCGGATGTTTGCTGAAAAAACCATGGCAGTCAAACTCTTACCAGAGGGATTTTTTGACCATTGGTTGTCTGATGGTAGGGCGTTGATATTGCTGGATGGTTTGGATGAAGTAGCAGAAGGCGCTAAACGGAATGATGTGGTCAGACGCATCAATAATTTTTTAGGACAGTTTGACATAAATCGGGCGATTATTACATCTCGCCCCGCTGGTTATCGACGGGACTTTTTCCGCACTGAAGACTTTCTCCACTATCAAATTGAACCCTTTGATGACCAGAAAATTTTGGAATTTCTTGATAACTGGTATAGTAGTAGGTTTAAAGACCAAGCAGAAGCGGAAAGGCGTAAGCAGACTTTACGAAAAGCTCTCGATGATAATGACCGGATTAAGCTGTTGGCACGAAATCCGTTATTGTTGACAATTATTGCGTTGATTCATCGGTATCAAGCAGTATTGCCCAAGGAGCGCCATAAGCTTTATGACAAGGCGGTGGAGACTTTATTAACCTCTTGGGATGCCAATAAAGAGTTAAGTAGTGATAAGTGGTTGACCTATTTGGGTTTGGATGATTTACCCCGGTTGATGGAATGGTTGGCTTATTGGATTCATACCCAGGCAAATGTTGAAGATAACGAAAGTGGCACCTTAATTGACCGGGATGAGTTGATTTATCAGTTGAGTCAGCAGATTAAGACTTTGAAGCACGTGCAGTTGTATCAGGCCAAGGAAGAGGCCAAACGGTTTGTGGAGTTGATTAGGGAGCGCACCGGTTTGTTGAATGAGCAGGGACAAGATTGTTATGGGTTTGTCCATAAGACCTTTCAGGAATATTTGTGTGCCCAGGAAATTAACTATCAGGCGGATAATGAGGGAGATTTCGATATTGTTTTGAATCACATTCGGGAGCATTTACATGACTCCCACTGGCGCGAAGTATTACTATTACTAATAGCACAACAAAAACCGAAGAAAGCGGCGAGGGCGATTAAGGCAGTTTTGACTAATAAGAGTAACTATGAGCAGTGGTTGCATCGGGATTTGTTGTTTGCTGGTAGTTGTTTGGCGGAAAATCCGAAGAATTTACGGGGTGCTGATCGTGAGTTAGTGCAACAGATTTTAGAGGGTTTGGTTGAGTTGGAGGTAAGTAAATATAAGCGGGTTGGTTATAATATTCGCAAGCAGGTTTATCAAATAATTTGCAGTTTGTATGAAACTGATTTTCAAGCACCGGTATTGGAATTGTTGAAGAAGCAATCTGATTTAATTGATGAGAAACGATTGCTGAACTATCGAGCTGAATTAGGGGAAAAAAATCAGGTAATTGACATATGGCTAGAACGACTAAAGGATAATTACTCTACTGTGCGTAGGAGGGCGGCTGATGCCTTGGGTGAATTGGGCAACAGCTCAGACACCGTAGTCAAGGCTCTACTAGAACGACTAAAGGATAATGACTCTGCTGTGCGTTGGAGGGCAGCCGATGCCTTGGGTAAATTGGGCAATAGCTCAGAAACCTTAGTCAACGGCCTACTAGAACTGCTTGAGCATGATGACTCTGATGTGCGTAGAACCGCAGCTAGAGCCTTGGGCAATTTGGGCAACAGCTCAGACACCGTAGTCAACCCCCTACTAGCACTGCTTCAGGATAATGACAAAGATGTGCGTACGATGGCAGCTGATGCCTTGGGCAATTTGGGCAACAGCTCAGAAAACATAGTCAACGCCCTACTAGAATGGCTTGAGCATGATGACTCTTTTGTCCGTATAACGGCAGCCGAAGCCTTGCTTAAATTGGGCAACAGCTCAGAAACCCTAGTCAAAAGCCTACTAGAACTGCTTCAGGATAATGACAAAGATGTATGTATAACGGTAGGCGATGTCTTGGGTGAATTCGGCAACAACTCAGAAACCCTAGTCAACGGCCTACTAGAACTGCTTGAGCATGATGACTCTGATGTGCGTAGAACCGCAGCCGATGTCTTGGTTAAATTGGGCAACAGCTCAGAAACCCTAGTCAAAAGCCTACTAGCACTGCTTAAGCATAATCACTGTACTGTTGTGCGTATGAGGGCAGCCGATGCTTTGGGTGAATTGGGCAACAGCTCAGACACCGTAGTCAACGCCCTCCTAGCACTGCTTGAGGATAATGACTCTGATGTGCGTTGGAGGGCAGCGAATGCCTTGGGTGAATTGGGCAACAGCTCAGACACCGTAGTCAAGCGCCTACTAGAACTGCTTCAGGATAATCGCTCTGATGTGCGTATAACGGCAGCCGATGCCTTGGTTCAATTGGGCAACAGCTCAGACACCGTAGTCAAGGCTCTACTAGAACTACTAAAGGATAATACATTTGATGTGCCTGGAATGGCAGCCTATGCCTTGAGCCAATTGGGCAAAACATCCAATGATATTATCCCCACTGTGATTGAATGGATTGAACAACACCAGGATTCAGACTATGTGGGCAGAGGTATTGATGTGCTGTGGGATTTGGTTGTAGGAAAGGAATAGGGAGTAGGGAGTAGGGAGCAGGGAGCAGGGAGCAGGGAGCAGGGAGCAGGGAGGGTTTTGCGATCGCTCTCTTGTAGACTAGAGCCAGAATTGGCTTTTGCGATCGCATCGATTCTAGACTAGAAACTCCATAGGCTTTTGCGCACGCATTCCAAATCCCATGTCAACGAGAAATAGACCGACTATTACAATAGTTCCGGTAGCCTCTAATATAATCGTTAACCATATCAATCGCTTGAGGGCGCATGTTTCGTTGACGGGGAAAGTCCTTTAATACCGAAAAAACATTCTGGTAAACCGCACACCAATTCCCAATCCCTGCCCGTAATGACTGTTGTGCCTTAACAAGGCTACGGATGAAAGCAATAGAGAAATCTTCAGGATCCTTCACAACTGCTGCATCCAATAATAATAGAGCATTAGCTCGCTGAACTTGTCCCAGACTACTGCTTGATCTAGAGCGATTGCTTACTGCAACAGCACTCTCCAAAGTTGGGTCATCCATGGCTAGTAAATAGCCTAGCGCTAGGGCTTCTGCTGCCGTTAACATCTCAAGGGTAATCGCTGATGGCTGCTGACTACGGCTGCGAGCAATATACTCAAGATACTGATTAGCCCTCTGGCTTGGTTCAACAGAAAACCCAAGTTGGTTGATAATCGCTGCTCGCACATCATGGGTAATATTGGGATTGCTTAGGTTTTTGAAAACCTTATCATCAAGTCCATAAACCGAGGCATATGTAATCATATCAACATCTTTATATGCCTTAGCAAAAGGAGTACTAGTTAAGGGACTATCCGCCAACGCTACCGGAGCAGCTGTAACTATACAACCTACCACAATAGGTGTCAGTAATGGTGTAATTTTCATTATATAGCAATTATACGACTTGTGATGTACAAATTTATGGGTTTTAGGGAGCAGGGAGCAGGGAGCAGGGAGTTTTTATGGTGAACAAAAACAGTTTAATTATTTGGATTATTATAAATAATATTACTTTGCCCACCTTACTTTAATTCTTCCAAATTCCCAATAGTCAAAGTTCTTTCATCATCCGCCATCTCTGCTCTGAAGTCCATATCGATTTGAGTTGGATAACCTAAAGTAGGATCGTAGGTAACATCAAGCTTATAATAATCCTGATCAATAGCCTTTTGGACAACATCGAAAAGCTTCGAGACCGAATCATAGGTATTAAAAAATTTCCGATTAACTGGTTTGCCGCTATCAGCAGCAACAATGGAAGTCGTTTCACCATTACGGATTTCTACCACAACTGGCTGAGTTACTTCACCAATACAATAGCAACTTACCTGCAATCTATACCGGTAGTTATCTAGCTTTTGAGTTTCCCAACGTTCCTGGTTTTGTTCCAATTGCTGCTCAGGGGAAGGATCACTAGCACAAGCGGAAAGTGGCAGAATCATCACTAGTAATCCTAGCCAACAATAGCGATAGAGTCTGGAGTGTAGCGTCATAGTGTTCGAGTCACTAAGTAGAGCGACCAATCATAAGTCAGGATGGTTGACGAATCCGCTAGTGATTTTGTTGCCATTGTCGGTACGGGGGGCAGTAGAGCAACTGGTGTAGTAGGTTCGACTTGAAAC
>NZ_JAAHHE010000333.1:0-6535 GCF_010692525.1 Moorena sp. SIO3B2 | reverse complement strand
CATTATATCATTGTATTCTAAAATGTAGCAGAATTCCTACTAAGCATAAGCTCATTTTAGTATATAATTTTGTAATGTGCTAGCTGTTCAATATTTGTGCAATTTATGTACACCAGATTTTGCCAATAGCAGAGGATGGCATATTCAATGGCTGGCAATTGGTAATTAGAAATTAACAATTAACAATTTTTTCTCAAGAGAGGTAAACAAAAATGAGTAGATGGCCAGATCCAGAACTTACAGTTAGTGCTAGAGTTGGCATTGGCACAGATACTCCCTCCCAGGAGTTAGAGGTAATTGGTGATATTTCTGCTAGAAACTTAAACCTGAATGGCTCCCTCACTATTGATGAAAACCTGACTGTCGGTGGTAATTTCCAACTAGGAACATTATCGATAAACACATTTTCCAGTGATGGAAACCTAGCAGATAACAGTAATTTAGCTGTTCCCACTGAACAAGCGGTTAAAACCTATGTGGATAATCAAATTACCCAGGTTAATAATGCCGTTGATACCAAAGCTGCTCTCAACGGTGCTGCTGACCAAGATTTTGCCACTAATAACCTCACAGTAGGGGGTAATCTACAGGTATCTGGGGATTTGGAAGTACAAGGAAACGTAATTGCCCGTGATACTGAGCATATTGCTGGAAATGTCTCCTTAGGGGATGAAGATAGTGATGAAGTGAAAATTACAGGTGTAATTCGCTCAGGGCATTCATCTGGGGCACTTAGGATAGATGATGCTTTGCATACCACGGGTTCGGTGAGTGTGGATGGGAGTCTAAGTGTTAGGGATGCGATCGCTACTGCTCAATTAAGTGTGACAGATCGGGTAACAGGTTCCCTAACCATAGATAATAATTTAACTGTTGAAGGCACAGTTAAAGCTACAGAATTTGTAGGAGATGGTTCAAAATTGACAAATCTAAATCGTTGGTCACTAGCCTATGCCCATGATGCCAATGGCAACCGAACGGCAGGCAATATTAATGACTTAATTAATGCGGTACAAAATGGCTATCAAGTCAGGGTATTAATGGATAGTGGTGACGTTCAATACATCACCTATGCAGAAAATATCTGGGTTAAAAAAAATGGCATTGTTTATGTTCAAAACACTTCCCATGTGAGCGCAACTTCAGATGGAGATGTAGTGAAATTTCAAGACGATTCTTACTGGTGGATGATTATTGTTAGCACCAAAGGCGATAGGGATATGATTCGTTGGAATGTAGGAGAACATACTCCCCGTGGTCATAACAATGACACAATAGCGATGAAGTGGTTCGTTGACTGAAAACAACTATTAGGAACTCGTTGCCCTACACATTCATCAAAAAAACGTAGATTTGAAAATATCAGCAAGTAATAAAGGAGCAAATAATATGAGCCAATATACTTGGCCGGAAAATATAGATCTTACTGTTAAAAATAAAGTTGGCATTGGTACAGATACTCCCGAAAATGAGTTAGAAGTAATTGGTGATATTTCTGCCACAAACTTAACTGTGAGTAGTGAGTTACATGTGCTCGGCAAACTACTTGGCGCGGCCCAAGACACCTCAGGAACAGCCTTAAGAATCTGTTGTGGAAAAACTCCCGAAGGCTCAACTAATTGGCAAGTTTATAATTCCACTCCTAAAGGCCTTTATGTAGATGTAGATACCTCAGCATGTGGTTTTAAATCGACACCAATTTACATAGCAAATTTACATGGAGACAGTGCTAACTTTAAAACTACAGGTGGAAGTTCTCCATACAACCGTACAGCTAAAGGTTTCAGAATTTACGTCATTAGAACAGATAGCTTAGACCTAACACCAGATTTTGCCAATCACAATGATCAAAAATGGCATATTCAATGGATAGCAATTGGTAATTAGTACCGCTACCGGTAATTAGAAATTAACAATTAACAATTTTTTATCAAGGGAGGTAAACAAAAATGAGTAGATGGCCAGATCCAGAACTTACAGTTAGTGATAGAGTTGGCATTGGTACAGACACTCCCTCACAGGAGTTAGAGGTAATTGGTGATATTTCTGCTAGAAACTTAAACCTGAATGGCTCCCTCACCATTGATGAAAACCTGACTGTCGGTGGTAATTTCCAACTCGGAACATTATCCATAAACGCATTTTCCAGTGATGGAAACCTAGCAGATAACAGTAATTTAGCTGTTCCTACCGAACAAGCCGTTAAAACCTATGTGGATAATGAAATTAGCACTAGAGCGGCTCTAAATGGTGCTGCTAGCCAAGATTTCGCCACTAATAACTTGTCAGTAAGCGGTAATCTACGGGTATCCGGGAATTTGGAAGTACAAGGAGATGTGATTGCCCGTGATACCGAGCATATTGCTGGAAATGTCTCCTTGGGGGACCAAGACAGTGATGAAGTGAAAATTACCGGTGTAATTCGCTCAGGGCATTCATCTGGGGCGCTTAGGATAGATGATGCTTTACATACCACGGGGGCGCTGAGGGTGGATGGGAGTCTCAGTGTTAGGGATGCGATCGCTACTGCTCAATTAAGTGTGACCGATCGGGTGAGTGGTTCCCTAACCATAGAGAATAATTTAACTGTGGGTGGTTTGCTTGCTACCACTTTAGAAGTATCTGGTGCTTTAAAATTAGCGACTACAGGAACTCAGATTTTTCATAGTACCAATGAATCTGGTACACCTAGTGGAGATGGTTTTCGACTCAGGTACGACAACACTTTCTTTGGGACTAATCTAGATGCTTTAGTGATTGAAAAAACTGATGGTAATCATATTAACCCTGATGGAGGTATTGCTTTCGTTAATACGGGTAACGATGGCATTGAAGAAACTGCCCTTGTTATTAGAGGAAATAGCAATGTAGGTATCGGAACCACGAATCCATCTCAGAAATTAGACGTGAGTGGCAGCGTCAATATTAACGGAGATTTGAACGTAACTGGAAGTATTGCAGGTTTAGAAGTATCTGGTGCTTTAAAATTAGCGACTACAGGAACTCAGATTTTTCATAGTACCAATGAATCCGGTACACCTAGTGGAGATGGTTTTCGACTCAGGTACGACAACACTTTCTTTGGGACTAATCTAGATGCTTTAGTGATTGAAAAAACTGATGGTAATAACCCTAACCCTGATGGAGGCATTGCTTTTGTGAATACAGGTAACGATGGCGTTGTAGAAACTGCCCTTGTTATTAGAGGAAATGGCAATGTTGGTATCGGCACAACCTCTCCAGGGGCGAAGCTGGATGTCAACGGCACAACCAAAACCCAAAAGCTTAGGTTGGCTGATAAGTGGCTTTTATCTGGTGTTGGCGATGTGCATCATAATGATGATTGGTTGAGGCTGTTTGATCACAATGGTTCGGGCTATTTTGGAGGATTTGCAGCAGGAAGATTGTGGTCATCCAGCGGCACTCTCTCGGGTTCTGATCTGCGTCTGAAGAAGGATATTGCCAATCTGGAGCAGTCTCTGGAAAAACTCATAAAGCTGCGTGGAGTTCACTATCGCTGGAAAGATTCTAGTAGAGACCAATCTCTTCAAATTGGACTGATTGCTCAGGAAGTAGAAACCGTCTTTCCAGAGTTGGTCGAAGTTGGACCTGATGGCATGAAATCCCTTAACTATGAGGGGCTGATCTCTCCTCTGATAGAAGCTATCAAGGAGCAGCAAGTTCAGATCACACAGCTACGTACTGAGCTGCAAGTGCTGAAGAGTTTATCAAAGGTGTAAAATCCGTGAAGTAACCTATAGCAATCCGATCTGATTCGTGAAAGAAATGGGCTGCTTTAAGGCAGAAGGCAGAAGGCAGAAGGCAGAAGTAAAGGAGTAAGGTGTCAAGGGTAATGGTTTTTGATAACTAATTATCCGGACATGATATCAAATCCGACTTTTAATCCGGTCAAAAAATGTTTGCTGATAGTGAGGCTCAAACTCTTGAACAAGATGCCGGAAGCCCCTTTAAAAATTGAGTAAACGGAGGGAAATAAAAATGGAGTTTAATTGGCCAAATCCAGAACTTACAGTTAGTGATAGAGTTGGTATCGGTACAGACACTCCCTCACAGGAGTTAGACGTAAGGGGAAATATTTCCGCTACAAACTTAACCCTGAGTGGTACTGCTACTGCCGCCCAATTTGTTGGGGACGGTTCCAGTTTAACCGGCTTAGTTACCACTACCGGAAACTCAACCATCAATGGCTCCCTCACTATTGATGAAAACCTGACTGTCGGTGGTAATTTCCAACTAGGAACATTATCCATCAACGCATTTTCTAGTGATGGAAACCTAGCAGATAACAGCAATTTAGCTGTCCCCACCGAGCAAGCCGTTAAAACCTATGTGGATAATCAAATTACCCAGGTTAATAATACCTTAGATACCAAAGCGGCTCTTAATGGTGCTGTTAACCAAGATTTTGCCACTAATAACCTCACAGTAGGGGGTAATCTACAGGTATCGGGGAATTTGGAAGTACAAGGAAACGTAATTGCCCGTGATACCGAGCATATTGAGGGTAATGTCTCCTTGGGGGACCAAGACAGTGATGAAGTGAAAATTACGGGTGTAATTCGCTCGGGACACTCCTCTGGGGCACTTAGGATAGATGATGCTTTGCATAGCACGGGTTCGGTGAGTGTGGGTGGGAGTTTAAGTGTTAGGGATGCGATCGCTACTGCTCAATTACGTGTGACCGATCGGGTCACAGGTTCCCTCACCGTAGAGAATAATTTAACTGTGAGTGGTTTGCTTGCTACCACTTTAGAAGTATCTGGTGCTTTAAAATTAGCGACTACAGGAACTCAGATTTTTCATAGTACCAATGAATCTGGTACACCTAGTGGAGATGGTTTTCGACTCAGGTACGACAACAATTTCTTTGGGACTAATCTAGATGCTTTAGTGATTGAAAAAACCGATGGTAATGCCCCTAACCCTGATGGAGGCATTGGTTTCGTTAATACAGGTAACGATGGCGTTGTAGAAACTGCCCTTGTTATTAGAGGAAATAGCAATGTAGGTATCGGAACCACGAATCCATCTCAAAAATTAGACGTGCGTGGCAGTGTCAATATTAACGGAGATTTGAACGTAACTGGAAATATTGCAGGTAGACTAGCTGCCCTAGGTATTGCCACTGCTTCATCATTAACCCATGGTCAAAGTATACCCGTTCCCCAGGGATTTACTAGAGATGAATGCCTCTTTTTTGCAACCATCAAATATCTCAACTTCAGAGCTGGCGAGGACATTCTTGTTAATTGTTCCGCAGATGCCAATGGAACGATTACTGCAACTCCTGAGGGTAAAGTAGCCGCTAAAGGTTATGCGATCGCTCAAAAAGGTGGATGGCAGTGAGGACTTACTAATAAAAGGATTTCTTTAAGGAGACTGACTATGATTATTATTTTTGATAAAAAGACAAAAAAGCTGGTTAGCTTTGCAGGTCGAATTTTGGATTCTGGAAAATGGCGAGAACCAACTTTAGAAGAACTCTATCCCAACAAGAATCCTGAAGACTTTTCCGCCTGGGGCTTTGTTTGTATAAAAGACTCCCCTAAATATGCCTTAAGCCCCGATCTAGACCGATGGCAACTAAAACTTGATGAAAATGGAGTACCCATAGGAGTTGAAAGAAAACTAAATCCTCTTAAAATCCATCTGATAACAACTGCTATCGATACAGATGGTGACGCTATTCCTGAATTAATTGCTGATGGTAAAGATAAAGCTATTATCACAATCGAAGTAAGAAATTTACGAAATAATCAAATCGTAAAAAAAGATTTCAAGGTAGCTCTTAAAACAACTGGAGGTACCCTTTCAGCAAGAAGAGTAACCGCTAAAGAGGGACAAGCGACAGTAGAACTTACCTCTTCTGTTGAAACTGTATCAGTGACCGTGAGTGCCGTAGCCGAAGGCGTTAAAGGTGACTCGATTTCATTGGAATTTATGCCACCAGAATCATGAATTGTGAGCAGCAAATTGATAGACTTCGCGGCAGTTGTCGGGAACAGGTAACAGGGAACAGGGAACAGTGGACAAGAATTGACCCAAACACTATCACAAAAATACTTTTGCAAGAGGTCTAATGAAAAGGAAAAGGCGAAAGCTATAGGGAATCAATAACCAACCCAAAAAGCAACTAATAAAAAATCTCTACTGAAATCATCAGAGATTTTACTCACCAAAATTTATAAGCACAAATCAAGCACGATTCGCAGTGACATTTTGGCAACGGAGGTAAATAAAAATGGCTTTTAATTGGACACTTCCAACACTCACAGTCAACGGTGAAGTTGGCATTGGTACAGACACTCCCGCAGAGGAGTTGGACGTAATTGGCAATATTTCTGCTACTGGCAATATTTCTGCTACAAACTTAACCCTGAGTGATACTGCTACTGCCGCCCAATTTGTTGGGGATGGTTCTCGTTTAACCGGCTTAGTCACCACTACCGGAAACTCAACTATTGACGGCTCCCTCACTATTAATGACAACCTTAGTGTCGGTGGTAATTTCCAA
>NZ_JAAHHE010000332.1:0-6538 GCF_010692525.1 Moorena sp. SIO3B2 | reverse complement strand
CGATGCCAATAAGACTGACGAAACATTGGTGGCTCGGTGTCTAGGCGGTAGGCGATAATGCCAAATACTTCCGCATCTTGTCGATATTCGGCAATCTTGAATATGTGGCGAATGGCTTTGAAGTAGTTGGGGCGTAGGGGAGCAGTGCGTAATAGGTTTAGTAGTGCTGGACGCACTTGAGCATTATTAATTTGATATAGGGTATCGAGAACACCAAAACGAGTATAGTCGTTACTGTCTAGATAGGTAACTAGGGCATTAGAGAAGTCAGCAGGATTATCGCTTTCGATATGGGATTGCAATTCGGCAGGCAATTGCTCTATCTGTTGAGAGCGCAACCGTTCTTGAGTTGATGGATCACAGAGTTTCATCCAGGCTTCCCAAGCAATCCGCTTGACAAAGTCTGGAGTTGAAGGGGTTTCATACAAGCGTTGGAGATGAGGAATTACATGCTCATCACCACACCATCCTAAAGCCCAAGCAATGCAGTAGTCTTTTAAGGGTTGATCAGTGCCAATCAGAGGGATAATTAAGGGCGTAGCTTCACGAATTTTTAATTCTCCAGCCCGCCATATCGCTCGGGTTTGGGACCATTTACTAGAGCCTTTACTACTATCTGGATTTGCAATCGCGTTGAGAATGGCTTGATGGCGTGGGTCTTTGGTAACTAAGTTACTGCTAATTAAGTCATTAACCTCTTCTTGAGTCTGACTACTTGATGCTTCAGTTACATCTTGATAGCCTTTCTTGAGTTTTGAGCCAACTAACTGATCAAACACTTGTTGTGCTTTAGCTAAAGCTACCGGCTGAGCAGTTTTTGAACTTTCTTTCAAGGTCTTGCCACGGCGTCCATAGCGAAAGTTAACGATATACTGCTCGTTACCGAAATCACAGAGATCGACTTCGTAGATTTTATCTGAGTTACCAGCTTGATAATGGAGCGTAGTGCGTTTGATCAGTTTCATAGGAGATCAGGGAAAACCCAGTTAGAAGTAGAAACGCCTGTCATTACCACCATATTAAAAAAATTATCTAGTCGCTCCCGTTCCCCAATTAGCAAGCTATCGTAAATAGAAGCACGGTAAGCCCAGCCTAACTGAAAGGATTAAAAGTAACCATTCAGCTCTCAGTTCTCAGCTCTTAGCTCTCAGCTCTCAGCTCTCAACTTATGCGCTACGCGCACGCTACTTGAGTGGCCATTGGCCAACGGCTGACCACTGACTACTGACTACTGACTACTGACCACTGACGGCTGACGGCTGAATGCTTACGATTAAAACTTGCCCATTGCTGCGTAGCTTGACTCTGATGTACCCGATAGACTCATGAGCAATTTTCTAGACTTATCCAGTCATGATTTCAAAGTGATCAGGGAATTGGGTCATAATCGCGCTGGTGGGAGAGTGACCTACCTAGCCCGAAACCAGGTCAATCACCAATTGGTAGTGATCAAGCAGTTTCAGTTTGCTCAACGCAACAGTAACTGGTCAGACTATGAGACCATAGAAGGGGAAATTCAAGTTTTGCGGGGACTGAATCATCCCGGTATCCCCCGTTACTTAGGGTCATTCCAAACCACTAGGGGCTGTTGTTTGATACAAGAATACAAACATGCTCCTTCCTTGGCTGTACCTCGTAGTTTTGACCCGGAGGAGATTAAGCAAATCGCGGTTGGGTTACTCAACATTCTGGTTTACCTACAACATCGGATTCCTCCGATCATTCATCGAGATATCAAACCGGAAAATATCTTAGTAGATGAGACGATCAATGTTTTTTTGGTAGACTTCGGCTTGGCTCGGATTGGTGATAGTGAACTAGCGGTGAGTAGTGTAGCCAAAGGCACTATCGGGTTTATGGCTCCGGAACAGTTATTTGATAAAGCCCTAAGTAAAGCGTCAGACTTATATGGGTTAGGAGCGACCTTGATTTGTTTACTAACTGGTACTCCATCGACTACGATTAATACTTTAATTGATGAAGACTATTGTCTCAATTTTCAGCATCGTCTACCTCAAGTAAGTTTGAGTTGGCTGGAGTGGCTGAAAAGGATGGTAGAGCTGAAACATAAAGACCGTTTTCCTGATGCTGAAACGGCTTTAGAAGCCCTTAAGCCAATCTACGTCATCCGGATTCCAGAGGCAAAACTATCCCAACCTTATCTAGAGTTGAGGGCTAAAAAATTAGGGGAAAAACTGACAAAAACTATTACGATTTGTAACACAGTTCCAGACACAGCCTTAGAAAGCCGCTGGCAAATTGCTCCCCATGTCAGTGACCCACCCCATACTCCCTACTTCCATGACTGGATTCGATTGGACACAGCTGATGTTAATGGTAATCAAGGGTTGTGCCACATTACGATAGATACCAGTAAGCTGATGGCAGACCAAACCTATGAGCGCGAGGTATTAATTCACACTAATGCTGAACACTCAACTCAGGTTTTACCCCTGAAAATCCATACTGCTCCGGTACCAATTGCCACGAAAAAACTTCCCTATCTATCCCTAGCGCTATTGATTGGCTTAGCTACTACAGCTACGTGGGTAGAAACTACGGCTTGGGAGGGAATTGTGAGTAACAGTGGGACAATCGGGATTGCGATCGCAACTTTTGTTTCAGTCTTGGTGGCAATGCTGGGATTGACTGCGGCTGTGACATCTGGGATGGTCTCGAAACTGGTAGCAAAAGTCAGAGCCAGATTTAGTATTCCGTTAAAGGCTATGGATACCGTAGCAGCAGTGTTTTTTGCTGGAGTAGCAGCCCTGTTGGTAGCTGGATTTGGTGCCAAGTTTCGCGCTACGGATAGCGCGATTGCTACCTTTGCAGCAGTGGATGCGGTAGTGTTTATGGCAGCCTTTGAAGGGGAAGGAGTAGCTCAAAGCTGCCGAAAGCGTGGGTTTAGTAAAATCTTAGCCCTAGGAGTGCCTGTGTTATCGGTAGCCTTGGGGATTAGTTTAGGTATCGGTTTGAAACTAGGATTTTTAAATGTGTTGGTACTGATCGCCATTTTAGTGACAGCAGTTCCCTTAGGTGTGATGATTCTCTATCCACCATTAGAGCGTCTGCGGCAAGTCAAAACCTATCGGAAATTAGAGAGAAATTTGATCAAGCCTTAGAGGGTATTTATTTGCAGGAGCGATCGCGCTATTGCTTCCACTCAGTTTTTTGTGACCGCAACAAAATAATAGATCTTGACTCCCTTTTCTTTGTGGGACTATGCTTTATCTACAACGTTTAACAATGTTTAACAATGTTTAAAAATGTTTAAAAATTAACATTCAACCACGGAAACCGCTATTATATTTTATATTTAATTAGGTAATTTATTATGCCCTATTACCCATTATCAGAAAGCGCTCAGCTATTTTGCTTAGTGATTAACAAAACTTGGTATCTTATAAAATTTTGTAATTTTATAGGTGTTTAATAATTTGGCTTTGGAGTAACAGGTTTTATTAATGTAGAACTCCCCTAGCAGCTGATCGGCCTTTGATGATTTCAAACATGCTCTATCAGCACGCTCTCCACTCACGACTTATCGAATTTTTCACAGGCTGAGAATACACTGATTCAAGATTACCATAGATCATTAATCGTTCTCACTTCTGCCTTGGTGTCGTTTATTCAAAAAAAAATCACTTACGTGCAGCCAACTGTAAATAAATGTACCAAAGCAGGTAGACAGGAGAGCAATTTTTAGGGCAAGATTATTTAGTTCAGAATATTGTCAAATGTCTGTTGTTTCTACGGTCAGGGTTATTGTGCCCGGTACTACCGCTAATCTAGGACCAGGTTTCGATTGCATAGGCGCAGCGTTAACTGTATATAACCAGTTTAAAGTCACTCGCCTGGAGTCGGTAAATTCTGGATCAGTCAAGCTTAAGATTGATGTTACTGGTGTGGAAGCCAAGAAGGTGAGTAGAGATGAGAGTAATCTTGTCTATCGAGCCTTTGTGACCTTATATGAGCGTCTGGGAAAAACTCCGCCTCCGGTACACCTAGAGATTGATTTGGGGGTGCCTTTGGCACGAGGATTGGGCAGTTCGGCAACAGCGATTGTTGGAGGATTGATTGCTGCAAATCAGTTAGCGGGTAAACCTCTTTCTCAGCAGGAGGTAATGGAGTTAGCGATCGCAATTGAGGGGCATCCTGATAATGTGGTTCCAGCGCTTTTGGGGGGATGTCGTTTGACCGGTCGAGGTTTGGTGATGAAACCCCAAAGACCCCAAGAACCAGAAGCACAACAACAGGATTGGGTAGTTTGTGATGTTGCTTGGTCTTCTGATCTGGTGCCGGTGGTGGCAATTCCCGATTTCGAGCTTTCAACACAGGAGGCACGGCAGGTGTTGCCTGATAGCTATAGCCGTGCTGATGCAGTTTTGAATGTGGCCAGTTTGGGGTTGTTGTTGCGGGGTTTGGAGTCTGGTAAGGGGGATTGGTTACGGGTCGGTTTGCAAGACCGGATACATCAGCCTTATCGCCAAAAACTGATTCCTGGTTATGACGCTGTGGAGGCGGCAGCTTTGGATGCTGGAGCCTATGGCATGGTGATTAGTGGGGCAGGTCCTACTTTGTTGGCTTTGGTGAGTGAGTCCCAAGCACCAGCGGTTCAGGAGGCAATGGCGGTAGCTTGGACCGATGCCGGGATTCAGGCTCAAGTGCGATCGCTTTCTCTAGATTGCCAAGGCACCAAGATTGCTCTGGAATTAAGTAGCTAATACCACATCCCATGGTATGACCCCCTGCTGGTTATAGTTGGTAATTGCTTCTGATTACCCCAAACCTCTTATATCATCTCGGGATAATTACCCTTAATAAAAATCTCCCCCATCTGGCCATCTCCCCATCTCCCCACACGTCCCACCCTCCCCACACTTCCGACCCTCCCTCTAATTATGGGTATTCCACCTGACTTGATATGACCCTATACCATAAGGGTTCTGGGGGTGACCCACCTTAACCTAAAATTTTAACAATTCTTTACTTTTTCGGTAGCAATGGCTACTGAAAAAGTTTTTTTTTGGTTTTTTGGTAAAGAACCTTTGCAAAACTTTACTTTACTTAATATACTGAAATCATGTGGCAATAGGTATTTATTCTTAGCTATGGTCTCCGTGAATTTTCCTTGGATAACGACGATTATTCTGCTGCCCCTAGTGGCATCTTTGGTGATTCCGATCATTCCCAGCAAGTGGCTGAGGATGATTCGTTGGTATGCCCTAGGTGTAGCCGTTCTGGATTTTGTCCTAATCATCTATGGGTTTTGGCATCATTACAATTTCCAAAATTCCGAATTTCAGCTCAGGGAAAGTTATACGTGGATACCCCAGCTTGGCATTAGTTGGTCTGTAGCAGTCGATGGCTTATCGATGCCTCTGATTGTGTTAAGTGGCTTAGTCACTACCTTAGCTATTGTTGCGGCTTGGAAGATTAACCATAAACCGCGTCTGTTTTACTTCTTGATGCTGTTCATGTATAGCGCCCAGATCGGGGTGTTTGCAGCTCAAGATTTAGTGTTGTTTTTCCTAATGTGGGAATTAGAGTTGCTGCCAGTGTACTTGCTCATTTCTATATGGGGAGGAAAACAACGCTTCTACGCCGCAACCAAGTTTATTCTTTACACAGCAGCAGGTTCAGTTTTTATCCTGGTCGCCGCGCTAGTGATGGCGTTTGCTGGAGATACAGTGACCTTTGACATGCAAACCCTAGGGAATCGGCATTACCCGATAGCTTTGGAACTAGTAGCTTATGCGGGTTTCTTAATTGCCTATGGTGTCAAGTTGCCGATTTTTCCGCTACATACCTGGTTACCGGATGCACACAGCCAAGCTTCTGCTCCAGTGTCGATGATATTAGCTGGGGTCTTATTGAAAATGGGTGGGTATGGACTGATGCGCATGAATCTAGAAATGCTTCCTCATGCCCATACTTACTTCGCACCAGTGCTAGCAGTATTAGGTGTGGTCAATATTATCTACGGTGCTTTGCTTGCCTTTAGCCAAGACAATCTCAAACGACGACTAGCTTACTCGTCAATTTCCCACATGGGTTTTGTGTTGATTGGCATTGCTTCGTTCACTGAATTAGGAATGAATGGAGCTATCTTACAAATGCTTTCCCATGGGTTAATCGCTGCTGCCTTATTCTTCCTATCTGGTGTCACCTACGAACGTACTCATACGCTAGCGATGGCAAAAATGGGAGGAATGGCGCAAGAAATGCCCAAAGCATTTGCCCTTTTCACTGCTGGTTCCATGGCATCCCTAGCCTTACCAGGAATGAGTGGTTTTGTGGGTGAGTTGTCAGTCTTTCTTGGAGTCACCACTAGCAGTGTCTACAGCTCATCTTTCAAAGTAGTCATCGTTCTATTAGCAGCAGTGGGATTAATCCTAACTCCGATTTATCTGCTTTCACTGCTCAGACAGGTATTTTTCGGTAAAAATAACTCTGGCATAATTATTGAGAAATACCTAGGGGATGCCAAGCCTCGCGAAATTTTCGTTACCGCTTGTCTGTTAATCCCTATTATTGG
>NZ_JAAHHE010000331.1:0-6539 GCF_010692525.1 Moorena sp. SIO3B2 | reverse complement strand
TTGAATTTTTAATTCTTAATTTTTAATTTTGAATGGTCGCGTTCGCGTAGCGTGACCTACGGTCAAGGGACTTGACGAATAGCTGCTACGGCCTTAAAAACTTTTATCTTTTGCAACTACTTCTTTAGTTAGAGTCGATGCCTAGGTATTACCCTAGGGCACCTCTCCTTCAGAACTGGACGTGAAAGTTTCCCCTCATCCAGCTCCTAGATATCCTAGTCCTTCGACTTGCTCCAGTGGAGTTGTTGGTGGCAACTTTGATGTATTGCCATTAAATTCTTTGACTTCCAATTGTCGTGGTTTCCATCTATGTGATGAAGATGTACAGATTCGTCGTCTATGAATTTTAATCCGCAGTGTCCACAGGAATGGTGTTGTCTTTTCAGAGCTTTAGCTGTTACATTGTCGTATAGTTTAGAATTTCTTCTACTCCAATACGTTATGTTTCCGTCGTAGGGGGTTCTAGTTTTCTCTACCATGATAAATCCGTTTTGCTCGTGTCCTACTTTTGGGAAAGCTTTCTTACATAGCTCTACAGCCTTATGTTTGTCTACTTTCTTTTCTTTTAGGAATTTACGTCTTGCGGATTCGTCTATGAACCAGAGGGAGTCTCTCCCGCTGTTCATGTCACACCATTTGTGGTAGTTTCTCCATCCCCTTACTATGGGTGCTAGTTTTTGCGCCTTTTTCTCTGCACCATAGTTCGAGCTGAGAATTATGGTTTTTACCTTCTTACGGAAAGTTTCGTAGTTTTCCTTTGAAGGAATACTTCTGAATTTTCCATTCTTTTTTTGGACTCGGAAATTCCAGCCCAGGAAGTCAAAACTGTCTGTCGTTTTGGTTACCTTGGTCTTTTCTTCATTGATTTCCATTCCGCGTTCTGCTAAAAAGGTTTTTATTTTATTTAATACCTTTTCAGCGTCGTCTTTTGGTTTTAGAAATATTACCATATCGTCCGCATATCGGACGCTAGGGTGTGTATCTTCTATTCCGTTGAGTGCAATGTTGGCGAGAAGTGGGCTGACTACCCCTCCCTGGGGCGTTCCTTGTTCAGGGAATTCCGGATTGATGCCAGCTTTTAAACATCTGAATATCCCCGTTTTCAGACTAGTTGGTGCTATCAATCTATCCATGATGGATTTGTGGGAGATACGGTCAAAGCACTTCTTTATGTCTAATTCGATAACCCTTTTATTGATGCCATTTTTGTTCGCCGCTAGATTCGTGAACATATATTGTTGGGCATCGTGAGCACTGCGTCCAGTTCTAAACCCGTAACTTCGGGCGTGAAAGGTTGCTTCATGGGCTGGTTCCAGGGCGAATTTGGCGCTTACTTGCCATGCTCGGTCGGCTATGGTAGGTACTTTAAGAATTCTTACTTTTCCATTCTTTTTAGGGATAGGAATTTCTCGAAGTCCGCTATGTTTCCAGACGTGGCCATAGTGGTTCAATTCATTCAGTAGCTCCATACGCTCTTTGTAATTGAGGGCTGTCTTCCCGTCAATACCGGCAGTTTTTTTGCCTTTATTTAGTTGTGTTACTTGACGGATGGCCAAAAGTTGTGCTGAACGGGATTTTAGAATCAGTTTCTGTAGAGACCGGGCTTTCCTCAAATTCCCAGCTTGAACTGCTTTATACACTCGCTTTTGTAGGCGGAAAAGGTTTTGTCGGAGTTTCTTCCAATTTTGTCCTTTCCAAAGTTCACTATAAGTTTTGTTACTCATGTGTCTAACTATGCTCTGCTAGAGTTTGTGTATTCTGGATACCCGCAGGCAGTTTCCGCCTGCATCCTACCCGACAGTGGGGATTAGGTTTGGCATAACTTACTGGGATTACGACCTTTGTTCCCAGACCCGTATTTTGCTGTCGTTTTTACTCGTTCCATTCCTGAGATTGGTCTGGGGATTTAGGACGGTTCATTTTGCCCATTATCTCCTCGGAGTTTATGACTATCACAACGATAATGTGATGAGAATAGATAATAGAGTCATACGAATTTTTATTTCCAGATTTCGTAGCTCTGCGCTTGGACACTTTTATAGAACCTGTTTATCCTTGTCACCTCCCTATTAGCGCCAGTGTTGTCTATCTGCTTCATTTTCAACTGATTGCGCCCTGTTGCCAGCTTCACTCTAATGAAATGCCGTTCATCTCGGTGTGGCCAGGTAAGGAGTCACCTGTCTCCGCAGGGGTGGGGCTTTCACCCACATCCAAGAAATAGTTAGGAATTTTTGAGGTTTTTGACCTCGCGATTCCCCCAACTTATACCCTCTATTTAGAGGTTCCTAGTTGGAACGAGCCGCACCATTGTCGCACAAGTGCCTATCGTTCTCGCTGACATTAGGATTATTCTGCAAATAATTGCGCACCCAATCGCAACTCCTCGCCATTAAAGAGTCTAAGTTTAAGTCTAAATGCCAGAGTTTGATCGTGCCGTCACTACTGCCAGAAGCCAAGGTCTGGCCATCGGGGCTGAAACTGACGCTAATGACCCAGTCATCATGCCCGATCAGGGTGCGGATTTCGGTTCCTGTCTCTAGATTCCAGAGTTTGATCGTCTCGTCATTACTGCCAGAAGCCAAGGTCTGGCCATCGGGGCTGAAACTGACCCTCGTGACCAATTGATCATGCCCGATCAGGGTGCGGATTTCGGTTCCCGTCTCTAGATTCCAGAGTTTGATCGTCTTGTCACCACTGCCAGAAGCCAAGGTCTGGCCATCCCGGCTGAAACTGATGCTATTGACCCAGTCATCATGCCCGATCAGGGTGCGGATTTCGGTTCCTGTCTCTAGATTCCAGAGTTTGATCGTGCGGTCATCACTACCAGAAGCTAAGGTCTGGCCATCGGGGCTGAAACTGACGCTCTTGACCGAGTTATCATGCCCCGGGAGGGTGCGGATTTCGGTTCCCGTCTCTAGATTCCAGAGTTTGATCGTGCGGTCATCACTGCCAGAAGCCAAGGTCTGGCCATCGGGGCTGAAACTGAGGCTAGTGACCCTTTTATGAAAGCTATCATTATGCCCATGGAGGGTGCGGATTTCGGTTCCCGTCTCTAGATTCCAGAGTTGGATCATGTGGTCATAGTTGTCATAACTACTGCCAACAGCCAAGGTCTTGCCATCCCGGCTGAAACTGACGCTACTGACCGAGTTATCATCCCCATGGAGGGTGCGGATTTCGGTTCCCGTCTCTAGATTCCAGAGTTTGATCGTGTTGTCATCACTATCAAAAGCCACGGTCTTGCCATCCCGGCTGAAACTGACGCTACTGACCGAGTTATCATGCCCGATGAGGGGGCGGATTTCCCTTTCCGTCACAAGATTCCAGAGTTTGATGGTGTTGTCAAAACTGCCAGAAGCCAAGGTCTGGCCATCCCGGCTGAAACTGACGCTCGTGACAAGGTCATCATGCCCATTGAGGGTGCGGATTTCCTTGCCCGTCACAAGATTCCAGAGTTTGATGGTGTTGTCCTGACTGCTAGAAGCCAAGGTCTGGCCATCCCGGCTGAAACTGACGCTCGTGACAAGGTCATCATGCCCATTGAGGGTGCGGATTTCCTTGCCTGTCTTAGGATCCCAGAGTTTGATGGTGTTGTCAGTACTGCCAGAAGCCAAGGTCTGGCCATCCCGGCTGAAACTGACGCTATTGACAACGTTATCATGCCCATGGAGGGTGCGGATTTCCTTGCCTGTCTTAGGATCCCAGAGTTTGATGGTGTTGTCAGTACTGCCAGAAGCCAAGGTCTGGCCATCCCGGCTGAAACTGACGCTATTGACATGTCCAGTATGCCCATGGAGGGTGCGGATTACCTTGCCTGTCTTAGGATCCCAGAGAGGGTGATCATACCCATGGATGGTGCGGATTACCTTGCCTGTCTTAGGATCCCAGAGTTTGATGGTGTTGTCAGTACTGCTAGAAGCCAAGGTCTGGCCATCCCGGCTGAAACTGACGCTATTGACAACGTTATCATGCCCGATGAGGGTGCGGATTAACTTGCCTGTCTTAGGATTCCAGAGTTTGATGGTCTCGTCATTACTGCCAGAAGCCAAGGTCTTGCCATTGGGGCTGAAACTGACGCTATTGACAGGTCCAGTATGCCCCGGGAGGGTGCGGATTAACTTGCCTGTCTTACGATTCCAGAGTTTGATGGTGTTGTCATCACTGCCAGAAGCCAAGGTCTGGCCATCCCGGCTGAAACTGACGCTACTGACAATGTTAGTATGCCTCTGCAAGCGGTTGCGTTCGCTGCCTTCATAAAGAACTTTCTGCAGGGCACTCATCACCTGTGGGTCGCTTTTCTTGTGTTTTTGTAGGATTTTTCCTGCCCTAATCGCCTCCACGAAAGCCTCCATTTCTTTATGTTCAGCAAACAGGGACAAAGAATAGCGACCGAGAGAATTGGCATTATTAAGTTCAGAGTTTCTCCATTGGTTCCAAACGGCAGCACTGAAAATCATTGCCCCCAAAAGAACTGAGCCAGCGATGCTCCAACCCACCATTGTGTTACGGCGTTTTTTTCTAACACTGCGCCGCACGAAATCAACTTCTACCTGGTTTAACCAGTTATCATCCGATAAATATACCTTTTTCAACAAATCCAGACGAGGGTTAGCATTCCAAAGAAACTTTGCCTGTTGCTGGCTTTTCCACTCCTGGGCTACGGTCGTCAACCGCCGTTGCAGAAGTAGGCTTTCCTCCTCCTGTTGCTTCCATCCCAGCAATCTTTGCCATCCCCGTACTAAAGCATCATGGGCTGGTTCTACATCAGGATTCCCCTCACTATCTTGTCCTTCTACTAATAACCGTGCTGTGCTAAAACAATCAATTACTTCCTTAACTAAACCATTTTTTGCTGGTGGATATTCTAGTTCCGATAAAGGTACCCGCCTACGGGCTAACTCACCCCCACCTAGTGCCACCATCCGTAACATCACATGACGGATTAATTGGTCATAAGCGGGATTTTCATTAACTAGCGCCTCATATTCAAGATCAGCCCTTTGAGTTAGCGATCGCATTACTCCCCCCAATTCCTGATAATCGGCTTGAGTCAACGCCCGGTCAATAGTAATACCCCTGTATTGTGCCTCCCGTTGCCGCCTTAAATACTTGAGGAATAATTCACTCAATGCAAAAGACAGCAGGGGTAATGCTCCGGGCATATCCGCCACTTCATCAATTAATTTTTCTACTAATTCGTGGGGTTGAAAATACATTACCCGTGCTTGAGCCGGTTTTTCTATCGCTTCCCTTAGTTCCCCTCGTGTCATCGCCGGTACAATAAATCGTCCGCTGTGCCAACGCTTTGTAAGCACAGTGTTTTCCACGTTATAGTCTGTGGGGACAAACTTTAAGCCAGCATCCCTGACTTGGGGTTCAAAGTCAGACCGTAAGGTTAATACTACCCGTAATTTATCCCCATGGCCATTGATGGCTGTGAGTATCTGTTGGAAAAACTCCTTACGCTGATCTAAGTTTTGACAGAGTGTAATAATTTCTTCGCTTTGGTCAATAAACAGTAATAACTTAGAGTTGGGGTTATTTTTCCCCCAAACATCAATGCTCATTGCCAGGTTCTGCTGTGGGTTTTGTGGCTCAACATTAGGTAACTTAGCATTAAATAGCACATTATTTAATGGTGGCAAGGGAGTCTCACCAGGACGGATGGGTGGCAAAATACACCATTTCTCAGTATTATCTTGCCGTAGTTTGGGAATTAATCCTGCTTTTACCAAGCTAGATTTACCGGAACCGGAAGCACCCAACACCACTGTCAGGGGATTAGCTTTGACAAAATCTTCTAACTTTTCTACTAGTAATGTTCTACCGAAAAACAGTGAACTGTGTTTCTCCTCAAAGGACTTTAAACCGCGATAGGGATTTTGTGACTCATCCAATGGTGGTGCTGGTGGTAAATTAAGTTCATGTCCGGGAGAAAGAAAGATATATTCTCCCTTATCGTGCTTATTTAAACACCAAATACCAGGGGTTTGTCGTAGACGGCATTTTTCTGTGGGAATTTCGACTCGATCCCGTAAATATAAATATAATTTTGTGGCTGTAATTACCCCATCTCCAGCCGGTTTACCATTCGTAGCAGGAGGATAGATATCTGCTGCCCCTTCTAGGGCTTCTAATAATGCACTAGCAAAAGGGGAATGATTGCCGAATTGACCGCGTTCGCTATCTAAATTAAAGTTATCGAGGGCTTTTTGGTCAGAAGCTGAAGAAGTAATAATTTGCCAGGCTGGGTCACTAATAAAACGGTCGTATCGTTCTTGGTGAATTACTTCTGGCGAGGTTAATAAATCCCTAGTACTCGACCATTTAAAAGCACCAGCAAAACAGCAGTCGAGGATACCCAAGAAATGACGACAGGGTAATTGACTTAAAGCATCGTGTAACTTCGTCATGGGCAGATAACTATTAGTATCCCCCAGTAAAGCATCTTGAGGAATTAAGTAACCAGCCGGACCATCATCCCCATTGAGAGCGACTCCATGACCAGCAAAGTAAAATAATAAGCGGTCATTTTCAGT
>NZ_JAAHHE010000330.1:0-6543 GCF_010692525.1 Moorena sp. SIO3B2 | reverse complement strand
TTGAGTATTTGAATATCGTGGTCGAGTATTTGAATATCGTGGACGAGTCTGAGAGTCTCAACGTTGAGTATTTGAGTCTCGTGGTTGAGCCTCAGAGCCTCGTGAACAAACCTCTTCCCTGCTCCCTGTTCCCTACTGAGATGGAATAGAGCTGCGGGCAGGATGCCCACTCTACTGATATGGAATAGAGCTGCGGGCAGGATGCCCACTCTACTGAGATGGAATAGACGGGCGGGCAGGATGCCCACTGTACTGAGATGGAATAGAGCTGCGGGCAGGATGCCCACTGTACTGAGATGGAATAGAGCTGCGGGCAGGATGCCCACTGTACTGAGATGGAATAGAGCTGCGGGCAGGATGCCCACTCTACTGAGATGGAATAGAGCTGCGGGCAGGATGCCGACTCTACTGATATAGAGCTGCGGGCAGGATGCCCACTCTACTGAGATGGAATAGACCTGCGGGCAGGATGCCCACTCTACTGATATGGAATAGAGCTGCGGGCAGGATGCCCACTCTACTGAGATGGAATAGACGGGCGGGCAGGATGCCGACTCTACTGAGATGGAATAGAGCTGCGGGCAGGATGCCCACTCTACTGAGATGGAATAGAGCTGCGGGCAGGATGCCCACTCTACTGAGATGGAATAGAGCTGCGGGCAGGATGCCCACTCTACTGAGATGGAATAGACGGGCGGGCAGGATGCCCACTCTACTTCTGACTTCAGACTTCTGACTTCTGACTTTTTAGAAATGCTATAATCTATGAGGTTTTGTATAAAAATTGGTTAATCCAGGGTGCTTTAAAATAAGTCTATTTTTTGAATAACTATTGTAGAGCAGTTGATGGCAATGGCTGACAATACATCTGATGGCCAAGTTGACTTTCTCTTAGAGGTGCTACAAGCAATTGCAGACAGTAATGGTGATCAGCAGGTAGTTGAGAAATTACTGGAAGCAAATATCGACAAACTTAATCAGACCTTAGCAGATAAATTGCGGGATTGGGCAACAACTAAGCTGGCGGAAGCGAAGCCAGATGAAGCCATATCCCTAAGCGCAGATATTGTTGAATTTAGCAAAATAGTAGCAAAATTACCTTTGGGTGACAAAGCCAGCAATATAGAAATTGCTATCACTGGCTATGAAGTCGCCCTAACTGTTTACACCCATGAAGCTTTTCCGGTTGAATGGGCAAAGACTCAATTCAATCTCGGTCTTGCTTACTCTCAAAGAAGAAAAGGTCAGAAAGCAGAAAACCTTGAAGTTGCCATTGCTTGTTTCCAATTTGTTTTAGAAGTACGCACCCGTGAAGGGTTTCCGGTTGAATGGGCAAAGACTCAATTCAATCTCGGTATTGCTTACCGTAACCGAATAAAAGGTGAGAAAGCACAGAATATAGAACAAGCCATCGCTTGTTGCCAACAGGCTCTTAGAGTTTTTACCTTTGAGGCATTTCCTGATGATTGGGCATGGACACAATATAATCTCGGTATTGCTTACAATAACCGAATAAAAGGTGAGAAAGCACAGAATATAGAAGAAGCGATCGCTTGTTACCAACAGACTCTAAGAGTTTATACCTTTGAGGCATTTCCTTATGAGTGGGCATCGACACAAACTAATCTCGGTGCTGCTTACAGTAACCGAATAAAAGGGGAGAAAACACAGAATATAGAAAAAGCGATCGCTTGTTACCAACAGGCTCTTAGAGTTAGAACCTTTGAGGCATTTTCTTATCAGTGGGCATTGACACAAACTAATCTCGGTGCTGCTTACAGTGACCGAATCAAAGGGGAGAAAGCAGAGAATATTGAAGTTGCGATCGCTTGTTACCAACAGGCTCTAAGAGTTTATACCTTTGAGGCATTTCCTTATGAGTGGGCAACGACACAAAATAATCTCGGTATTGCTTACAGTGACCGAATCAAAGGGTAAAAAGCACAGAATAGTGAAGTTGCGATCGCTTGTTACCAACAGGCTATTAGAGTCAGAAAATTTGAGGCATTTCCTTATGAGTGGGCATTGACACAAACTAATCTCGGTGCTGCTTACAATAACCGAATAAAAGGTCAGAAAGCACAGAATATTGAAGTTGCGATCGCTTGTTACCAAGAAGCTCTGAGAGTTAGAACCTTTGAGGCATTTCCGATTGATTGGGCATTGACACAAAATAATCTCGGTGCTGCTTACGGTATCCGCATCAAAGGTGAGAAATCACAGAATATTGAAGTTGAGATCGCTTGTTTACAACAGACTCTAAGAGTTTATACCTTTGAGGCATTTCCTTATGAGTGGGCAAGGACACAAAATAATCTCGGTCTTGCTTACCGTAACCGCATCAAAGGTGATAAAGCACAGAATATTGAAGAAGCGATCGCTTGTTTACAACAGGCTCTAAGAGTTTATACCTTTGAGGCATTTCCTTATGATTGGGCAAGGACACAAAATAATCTCGGTCTTGCTTACGGTGACAGAATAAAAGGGGAAAAAGAACAGAATAGTGAAGAAGCGATCGCTTGTTACCAACAAGCTCTAAGAGTTTATACATTTGAGGCATTTCCTGATGATTGGGCAAGGACACAAAATAATCTCGGTGCTGCTTACGGTATCCGCATCAAAGATGAGAAAGCACGGAATATAGAAGAAGCGATTTCTTGTTACCAACAGACTCTAAGAGTTACAACATTTGAGGCATTTCCTTATGATTGGGCAAGGACACAAACTAATCTCGGTAATGCTTACAGTGACCGCATCAAAGGTGAGAAAGCACAGAATATTGAAGTTGCGATCGCTTGTTACCAACAGGCTCTAAGAGTTACAACCTTTGAGGCATTTCCTTATGATTGGGCAATCACACAAACTAATCTCGGTAATGCTTACAGTGACCGCATCAAAGGTGAGAAAGCACAGAATATTGAAGTTGCGATCGCTTGTTACCAACAGGCTATTAGAATATTAACCTTTGAGGCATTTCCTTATGATTGGGCAGATACACAAAATAATATCGGAAATGCTTACGATGACCGCATCAAAGGTGAGAAAGCACAGAATATTGAAGAAGCGATCGCTTGTTACCAACAGACTCTTAGAGTCAGAACCTTTGAGGCATTTCCTTATGAGTGGGCAAGGACACAAAATAATCTCGGTGCTGCTTACGGTGACCGAATCAAAGGTGAGAAATCACAGAATATAGAAGATGCCATCGCTTGTTACCAACAGGCTCTAAGAGTTTATACCTTTGAGGCATTTCCTATTGATTGGGCAATGACACAATATAATCTCGGTAATGCTTACGGTAACCGAATCATAGGTCAGAAGGCACAAAACCTAGAAAAAGCCATCGCTTGCTACAAATTGGCTTTAAAAGTACGCACCCGTGAGGCTTTTCCCGAAAACCATGCTGACACTTTGTTCCAACTAGGGATAGCTTACCAAGACAGTCAGCAGTCTCTCTTAGCTTACACCACCTTTAACTCTGCCATTGCTACCGTAGAATCTTTGCAGGAGGAAATGGTTTCTGGAGAGGAAAGCAAGCGCAAACACCGCGAAAAGTGGAACAAACTTTATAGCATAATGGTAGAAGTTTGTGTAGATTTAGATAATATTACTGAAGCACTTGATTATGCTGAACAAAGCAAAAATCGCTATATAGTCGAAGAGATTATCAGCCGTGAACTGAAAAGCATCTTTCCGGCAAATATTGTTACTAAACTAAAAAAATACAGAGATGAAATAGCCACAGGTCAAAAGCAAATTCAGGATAGCAAAGCTAAAAACCCAACAGCCTTAGCAAAACGTCTTCAAGGATTGCGACAGCAGCATAATGAATTAAAAAACCGCTATTTCCCCATTGCTTCTGGCTTTCAGTTTGAGCAATTCCAGAACAAGTTGGATCACCACACTGCCATTGTCGAGTTTTACATTACACGGAATAAGCTGGTCACGTTCGTCTTCACCCGTAATCAAGTTTGGCATTCTCAGTTAAAAGACTTAGGTCAATTGGTAGATTGGGCAAATGGATATTTAAGAGCCTACTCCACCAAAAAATACCATTACGAAAAGCACCTTACTACTCGTCTACATTCCCTGGCGCAAATTTTATTCATTGATCACATCATTAAGCAAATTCCCGAAAAATGCGATCGCTTAATTTTAATCCCCCATCGGTATTTACATTTGTTCCCCCTTCATGCTTTACCGATTACCAGTGAGCAGGGAGAAGGTAACGCTAAAATTCTGATGGATCGCTTTCCAGCAGGGGTAAGTTACGCCCCTAGCTGTCAACTACTGCAACTTACTCAAACTAGACAACGCCCAGAAGAGTTTACCCACCTGTTTGCAGTTCAAAATTCCGCTGATAATTTACATTACACTCCTATCGAAGTAGACGTAATCAAAAGCTACTTCAATCCACCACCAGATACAGAAATTCTTGTAGAAAACGCTGCTACCAAAGCCGCCATAAATAGCAAAGCTTTCAACAGTTACCACTGTTTACATTTTAGCTGTCACGGTTACTTTAATTACCAAGAACCACGGAAATCGGCTCTAATTCTGGCCAATGCCCATAAATCGACCTCTGCTGAACCCAATTCGGAGCGCTATTTACGGATAAGTGACGAGGAAATCTTTGACCTAGAGAAATGTCTGACTATCGATCAAGTCTTTGACCTACAATTAGAACAATGTCGCCTGGTCACCCTTTCTGCTTGTGAAACCGGATTGATTGATTACACCAACATCAGCGATGAATACATTGGGTTACCCAGTGGTTTCCTAGTGGCGGGGAGTCCAGCAGTAGTTAGTAGCTTGTGGAAGGTAAAGGATTTATCCACGGCATTGTTAATGATTAAATTTTATCAGAATCTACGAGAGCAGATACCTTTAGCAGTTGCTCTTAACCAAGCCCAACTATGGCTGCGGGATAGTACTAAAGAAGAATTAGAGGAGTGGGCAAGCCATTTGCCCTTGAGTCTGAATAACCAAGCACAGTTAGATGACACTTTTTATAAGCTGGGTTCTATGGAAAAACCTTTTAAAAACCCCTACCATTGGGCAGCTTTCGTTGCCATTGGTAACTAGTATAGCAAGGGAAGTATAGTTTAGGATATAGTCTTTTAGTTGAAAGGGAGCAGGGAGCAGGGAGCAGGGAGCAGGGAGCAGAAGATGTCTTAAGCTTTACTTCGACTGCTAGAGTTTATAGTAATTATTAAATTTGGGATATTTAAAATGAAATTTGCACAAAAAAACGTCAATGCGTTTATCCAATTACTACAAAATACTCCAGAACTAATTAACACTCAAGACCGACAAACTCTCGCAGAGAAGATTCCAGAAGATATTGAAAAAATCTCAGAATTTATTTTGGCTTGGTGCAAACAACGACCAGAAATTAATGGGGCTTTGGAACAAGTACGTAGAAGTCTCCCAGATGATGAACCAATTGGTGAAAAAGGAATTGGAGGCAAATTCCCTACTCCAGAAGCCAAAGCTGACTATGAAAAGAACGTGAAAGAAGAACTACTCAACGCTCTCCGCAAGAGTTCTACGGAAGAAACCGAAAAACCCAACACTCCCAAAGGCTGATGACTGACAGCGCCTTGCGAATCAAAAACCCCAGCGTCACCCTTTATGCCTTCCATCTCTGCCAAGACTTAAGTCAAGAACCGGGAAAGTTCCGACAGGATGCGGATCAGTTGTGGCAACACTGTGCTCAGCTCAGCGAACCCCTAGCTATCCCAGACCTGAAATCTTTACCTGAAAAATTACAATCCTTTCCAAGCCAAACCGCGATCGCAAGCCGTTACCTAGAACTATTACCTGATCATGGTCGCTTAACCTATAGGCCACCACTGCAAATAGAAGGCTCTGCCCTAACAGTAGAGGTCTATCCGGTTAAAATTCATGACACCTATGCCCTTGACCTAACTCTGTATTACCAAAATGTCACCGTTCCAGCCAGTCAATTTAGTCGGTTAAATCCCCAAGGGTGCCTGCTAGCCAGCAACATTCAACCTTCCTTGGGACAAACCTTAGTGCTCTATGGCGAACCCGTGGGCACTCCCCAGGAGGATAGAAAGTTAGCCGATGCCTGTGTGGATGCTTTTTTCGAGGGAACCGACCAAAAACCGCAGTTTATGGCATCTGGGCACTTATTTGGTAGCCCAATTTTTGCCTATGACAACGGTAAAGAGAAACCAACGGAGCAATGTCACCTTCTGGTCTGGTTAAACCGTAACCCAGAAACCTTAAACCTGGTTGAAAAGACGTCTTTGTCATTTTTCAATCTGTTGTGCTGTCGCAGTAAAATCCTGTTTGCTTATGATCAAGCCCGTTGGTGTTATCGCCAAACTAGAGCACTCTATGGGCAATTGGAAGAAGAGGTTAAAGGCTTCAAGGAATTGCCAAGGGACCCAGAAACAAGGCTAGAGCAACTGAAGCAGAAACTGACTGAGATGCCACTAAAGACCTTTGACTATGCTGGTTATCTGCGAGACATGGAGGATCACAAAACTGCGATCGCTACCAATGCCAGCAACT
>NZ_JAAHHE010000033.1:0-53668 GCF_010692525.1 Moorena sp. SIO3B2 | reverse complement strand
GTTCTTGAGATTGATGCAGGTGTAACATAATCCGATGCCAGAGGGGAGCAGCACCAATCACCCCAGACACTTGTTCCATGGGCTCACCATTAAAATTGCCTACCCAAGTGGCAACGGTATAGTTTTTGGTGAATCCCACAGTCCAAGTATCTCGGAAATTAGAAGAGGTGCCAGTTTTAACGGCAGCCGGAAAAGGTAAATTCAGTACTGAATCTACACCAAACCCCTGAGCACGAGCTTGAGGGTCACTCAGTATATCCGTGATTAATGCCCAGGTTGAAAGGGTTGAATGTTGTTCGCGTAGCGTGGCCTTTTGGCCAAGGGTTGAATGTTGGAGGGTTGAATGTTGGAGGGTTGAATGTTGGAGGTTGAATAGTGGGCTTTGCTTACTTGGGGGATGATCTGACAATTGTTTGCTTCGCGCCATTCCTGCTCTTCCGTAAACCGACAAATCATCCCTATTTGGCGAGGGGCTAGATAGCTTAGTGACAAGGGATGTGGGTTTTCCAAGTCGTGCTAGGGTGAGGTAGGCGCGAGCTAGTTCCCAAAGACTGACTTCGCCACTACCTAGGGTTAATCCTAATCCATAATGTTCTGGAGACTGGGTTAGGTGTTCAAAGCCTAGTTGATGTAAGTGCAACAGAAAGTTTGATACTCCAACTTTTTCCAATACCCTAACTGCTGGGATATTAAGGGAATTGGCTAGAGCAATACGAATGCGAACTGGTCCGAGGAAGGTTTCGCTGTAATCGGTGGGACTGTAGAGTCTAGCTCCGGGAATCGGGTAATAGGTGGGGATGTCAGCTAAGACGGTGTTAGGACGAATAATTCGTTGCTCTAGGGCTAATTGATATAAAAAAGGCTTGAGGGTGGAACCGGGTTGACGTAGGGCTTGGACTCCGTCATTGCGTCCTAATTCAGCTTCGGAAAAGTAATCGGGAGAGCCGACATAGGCGTATACTTCACCGGATTGATTCTCAATGACTATAGCAGCAGCGTGATGGACATTTTTATGGGCAAGGTCGCGAACTACTTGCTGCACTTGGGCTTCAACAAATTCCTGTAGGGGACGGTCGATAGTAGTACGAATTTGGGAGGGATGCTCTGATGGTAATTGGTTGGCAACCAAGAATAAAAAGTGTGGCGCGGCAATTATTCCTTGCTGTCGAGGTAGTAGGGAAATGGCTTCCTCATAGGCTTGGTCTGCTTGAGTAGCGGTGATATAGCCATCTTCTACCATGCGCTTGAGCACATAGATTTGCCGCCGTTTGGCAGCATCCCAGTAATAATAAGGATTGAGATAATTAGGATTATTGGGTAGACCAGCTAATAGGCTGGCTTGAGCAACATTGAGTTCACTAGCAGGCATGCCAAAATAAATCCGAGCAGCAGCTTCTAAGCCATAGATATTGCCACCCATGGGGAGTCGGTTGATATAGGCTGCCAAGATTTCATCTTTACTCATCCCTGCTGCTAATCGCCAGGATAGCCAAATTTCTTGGAATTTGGCAGGTAGAGTGCGGGGGTTGGGTTCCAGCATCCGTGCCAGTTGCATGGTGATGGTGGAAGCACCACTGACAATGCGTTTCGCCTCAATGGCTTCAATTAGCGATCGCATAATTGCCCGCATCTCTAATGCCCCATGGTGATAAAACTCTCCATCTTCTGCGGCGAGAATAGCATGGATAAAGTGCGGGGAAATTTGATCGAGAGGGACAACTGCAGTATGGTCTTGGTCTCGACTGAGGATTGTGCCTAGGGATAAACCATTGCGGTCACGAAATTCTACCGCTAGGTCATCTTGAACTAAATCTTTAGCACGAATGGGAGCGAGATAGGGAAGCGTACGCACCGTGATGCCAAGCAGCGCCAAGCCAAGGAATAGTTTTACAGCACGCCGATGTTTGGGATTCAGCCTCAACCACATTTTCTGTTTGATGATGTTAATCGAATTTCTCATCAGGGAAACAATCTTGTGTAGCTCATTACTATGAGAACCGTTATAACTCAATGGTTAGAGGAAGGCTGAGGTGGAAACCTGAGGTGATTAGAGCTTTGATCAAATAGTTAAATCAAACAAAGCATCGGAGCAATTTTACTGTATGTTTAAAGAACTATTAAGAAAACCTTGAATTAAACATGGATTTAAGAGTACAATTGGCGGAATCTCTGGATGAGACAACCTGGGACTTACTGATTCCTCATGTGAAACGAGATGCAGTATTGGTGGTGAATGAGGGACTGGATTTGTTGGATGTTGGGGTAGCGATCGCAAATGATGATGTGCTATCTGTCCAACATTGGATCAGTGAGCAGCTAATGCACAAGCCTTTACTTGAGCAACTCTCTAATTGGAACAGCAACCAGAACAAGCGGTTTCAGGCTCTGATTGTACAACCCTACGTACTGGTGCAAGAACTCTCAACGGACTTTACCAAAAAATTTGGGTAATCGCGCCCCGTCCTTATAGGACGGCTTTTTTTTAAACAATGGCCTTGACAGTTTGTACTAGGTGTGCTATTTTAAAAGTCTATAACAATAAACTAAAAAACTAGATAGATACTATCTAACCATAAGTAGGCAACGTAAAAAATATGTCTGTGATACATATTGCGTAATTTGGTCTAACGACTTAAAGGTCTATGAAAAATTTAGATAAAAAAAAGTATCTATCTATCTATATATAAAAAAGGTACGGTGGGGCACACCGAAACCTAGATCCATGATCAAGCACGCTTAGGTCGAATTGTCCTCTACTTTTTTTGGTTCCGACCTGCTATACGCAAGACAGCTCGTTGTTCGCGTAGCGTGGCCTACGGCCAAGTAAGAATCCCCGTTATTCTAGGACGGGGAGTGTCAATTGATTAACCTTTTCGAGGCTTGGCCTAATTCAGCCCCTGTATGACCTGTCGTCAACCACAGCAACGCCCTAGCCCCATCTCGCAAAGCTTTTTCAAAGGGTTCAGGAGACTTTCCGGAAGGAACAGGTAACGGCTTGAGAACAATTCCTCTACTGCCAAGCACGATATCACCAATCAAGCGAGCACGGCGCATATGATAGTCAGAAGTAATCAAATAGACACTATCGATGTCCTGAGCTTCTAACTGATCCACTAACGTGGTAAAGTTAGTCACCGTATCCACCGCTTTGTAGTCTAGGTGGAGGCGACTGACCTCAATTCCTTCCCGGGTAAATAACCGTTTAGCATATCCCTTCGGGCTGCCGGAAGATACCCAAATGTTGAGGTCTGGGTGCTTTATGGCAAATTTGGCAGCATATCTCTCCCGCGATTCAGATCCCCCTAAAACTAAGGCAACTTTTGGTTGCACTAAATAGCTTTCAATCCTTTTGTAACCAAACATCAGAGTCATTGCTAAAACGAGTGTCACCCATGGTATTAATTTAGCTTTATAGTTAGGGGCTGATGAGTGGGAGTGAATCCTGAAAATCATAACTCGAATGGATGTCGAATAGATAGATGGCGTTGTTTAACTCAAAGCGCAAGGAAAGCAGCTTTCTTTAGGGATTAGTCATTACTTGCTACTTGCTACTTGTTACTTGCTACTTGTTACTTGCTACTTGTTACTTGTTGATTGTTACTTGCTACTTGTTACTTGCTACTTGTTAATCAACAAAAACTAAAAAATTTAGAAAGATTTACCAATCAAGCTTAGTCTTGGTCCTTGACCGGAAAAACTGATGAAGGAATTGTCAACGCTAGCTGATAGAGTTGACGTCGGGGGAGTTGAGTTAGCTTAGCTAACTGACGACTCGCTTGGGATCGCGATACTCCCTGAGCCATAATCTCTGTCAATTGAGCTTCTAGTTCAGCTTTTGATAACATAGGCTTTTGTTGGGAAGCTCCACCAATTACTAGGGTAAACTCTCCCTTGGGTTCTAGCTGAGTAAAATGAGCGATCGCCTCCCCAATAGTTCCCCGCCAAAACTCCTCATGCAGTTTGGTTAATTCCCTAGCTAATACAATTCTACGATTTTCTCCCAAACAGTTTGCCAAATCTCGCAACGTATTAAGCACACGGTGAGGCCCTTCATACAAAATCAACGTTCTTGGTTCCCCCTTGAGAGAGTCTAAACGTTTTTTTCGACTTTGACCCTTGGTGGGTAAAAAGCCTTCAAACACAAATCGGTCTGTCGGTAGTCCCGCAGCACTTAATGCCGTAATTCCAGCAGTAGCACCTGGTATTGGCACTACCGATATCCCCTCCTCAATAACAGCCTTCACCAATTTATAGCCAGGGTCAGAAATGCCTGGCATCCCAGCATCCGTCACCAACGCAATGGTATTTCCTTGACCCAGGCGATTCAACAACTCGGGTAAACGCTGGTCGTGATTGTGTTCGTGGTAACTCACTTGCGGCGTTTTAATTTGAAAATGCTGCAATAGCTTCCCGGTATGGCGCGTATCTTCCGCAGCAATCAAATCCACCGATTGCAGAATTTCCACTGCCCGAAACGTCATATCCTGCAAATTACCAATTGGTGTTCCCACCACATAAAGCATTCCCACTTGTCTTCTTCGCCATCCCTTACGTCTTTGCGGTTAATCAACAAATCACGGGCTCCTACCCCAAAAGATGAAACAAGTCAGCCAGAATGGTATTCGAGAACAAAAACCCTTCCGGGTCAGTTAATCTCAACCCTCCCGCCACTGGTAACCTCTGACCATAGGTTAAATTAACCCTTTCGCCATTATCTCCCACAACCTCTACCCAGTTACAACCGTAGTATGGCAGCAAACCCATCCAAATCTGTTCCAGAATTTTTTCCCCAAACCTCTGAGCTAGCATAGATAGACTCAACCCCTCTGCCAAGCGTAGACCTAGCATTAGGGTTTCTAACAACACATCCTCTGAAGTCGTGGGTGAGCCATCCCAAACCCCACCCGCTTCTAGTAACTGTTCCACCCAAGCATCATACTCCCGCCTCGTGCGTGGTCTAGTGAACCGATATCCTTGAGTATAGCTAGCCGCACCCATGCCAAAACCGTAATAAGGGCGGTTTTCCCAATAGACCCGATTGTGACGGCATTGATGACCAGGCAAGGCATAGTTAGAAATTTCATAATGTTCGTACCCCACACTAGTAAACACCTGCTGTGCTAAGCGGTACATCATGACAGTGGTTTCATCAGTCGGTAACGGCTTAGTTCCAGAGGTGTACTGGCGGCCAAAGGCAGTCACAGGCTCAAGGACTAGGTCATAGCTGGAAATGTGGGTAGGGGCAATCTTGACCGTTATTTCCAGAGACTCCTGCCATTGTTCTAGGGTTTGAGCCGGTAGACCAGAGATTAAATCAAGACTAAATTCGGGAACCTCTACTTGATGGATCAGTTCGATAGCAGTGACTATATCTTTAGAGTCATGGGTACGGCCACAATTGCTCAATAATTTATCTTGAAATGCCTGAACCCCTAAGCTGACTCGATTGACCCCCAAATCTCGGTATCCCGTTAACTGATCCTTGTTGAAGGTTCCTGGATCCATCTCCATGGAAATCTCGGCATCAGCTGCAATTCCAAAGCGCCTGTCCAAGGTGTCGAGGATTTTGGCTAGTTGTTCAACTGTCAGCAGAGAGGGGGTTCCACCTCCAAAGAAAACTGTGTCTAAACTGCTTGTGGTCGGTGGAGTGATATTAATTTCCTGACATAACACCTCGACATACTGGTCAATCATGCTAGAGGTACTCTGTGTGGCCTTATCCCCTACCACAGAGACTGGAAAATCACAGTAATAGCATCGGCGTCGGCAAAAGGGAATATGAACATAGGCGGCACTGACTCTTAAAGAATCGCAATCTTTCTCAGAATTATGTAATAAATTGACCACGGGCTTTTTACGGTAATACTTCAATCAGGTAAGCCAATCCGACCGTTGGGATGAACAGTTATTAATTAAATAAATTTTTTATTAGTTTTGTGATCATCTTTTGGCTAACCTCAATCTCCTCCGGAGCGAGATTCCCCCCTTAAGAAGAGTCAACAGTAGGAAACCTGTAACTCCCTTGAGCAGATAACTCCAGCGAATATAATTGCCCAAGCTATCCCTCGGTTAGCCTAGGCAATTCAACGGTTTAATGAAGCTAAGTCGGATCAGAGAATACAGCGATATAAAGGATATACTAAATAGTGTTGTTGACTATCACGTTGACGACAGTTTATGCAATCGTTTAAAAAGTTTTCCTAAAAAAACAACTACAAAACCAATTGGAAAGGAAGAATGCTTGACTTCGTCATTATACTTTTATTTATCATAGCAGCAGCAAGCATAGGCTTCGACAGTGTGGAATTGCTACCCGGTCATGTGCAAGATCAAGTCAGCAATTTGACAGCGTTACGCTCGACTACTGCATGCTTTGGTGCCATTATCGGACTAGCACTAGGGTTAATGGCCCAAGTAAGTTACCGTCGGGTAGAAGCCCAAGTGCGAAAAATGCCAATGGAGGTGATTTTAACCAGGTCTATTGGTCTGATCCTGGGACTGCTGTTAGCTAATTTGATGCTAGCGCCGATTTTCTTACTCCCCATCCCCTCGGAATTTTCCTTCATCAAACCCCTGACTGCCATTTTAGGAAGTGTGATGTTTTCGTTCTTGGGGGTTAGTCTAGCCGATACCCATGGTCGCACCTTCTTGCAGCTGATCAATCCTAACAGCCTGGAATCAGTTTTAGTGGCAGAAGGCACCCTCAAATCAGCCTCAAGTAAAATTATAGATACTAGCAGTATCATTGATGGTCGGATCGAAGCACTGCTTGAGACGGGTTTTATCGAAGGTCAAATTCTGGTTTCCCAGTTTGTCTTACTAGAATTGCAGCAACTTGCCGATGCTGCCAATGATCAGAAGCGCACTCGGGGACGACGGGGCCTAGATATCCTAAATCGGATGCAAGCCGTTTATCCAGAACGCTTGGTGATTCATTCGGCTGATTACGATGACCTACAAACTGTAGATACCAAATTGGTACGTTTTGCCCAGGAAATTAATGGCACTCTTTTAACCAATGATTACAACTTGAGTAAAGTGGCTAACCTCCAAAAGGTGCCAGTGTTGAATGTCAATGATTTAGCCCAAGCCGTGCGTCCTCTGTATCTACCGGGTGACATCCTAGAGCTGAAAATCCTTAAGGGGGGTAAAGAACCTACCCAGGGAGTTGGTTATCTAGATGATGGCACAATGGTAGTGGTGGAAGAAGGGTATAAACACATGGGTGTTGAACTGCCAGTGATTGTTACCTCAGCGTTGCAGACTTCAGCAGGTAGGATGATTTTTGCTCGACCTAAAGCTTCGGTTACGGTTTGATATTGGTGTTTTATAGGTTGGCAGGTTGGCAGGTTGGCAGGTTGGCAGGTTGAAGGTTGCAGGTTACAGGTTGCAGGTTGGCAGGTTGAAGGTTGCAGGTTGTTTGCCCTTGGCGTCCCTTGTAGCTTACCTTACAGCTTGAATGTTATAAATCCAGGTTTGCTCTTCTTAAGCCTCTAATCCTCAACAACCGTCTCACCATCAACCGTCTCACCATCGACCGTCTAACCGTCAATCATCAACCGCCTAACCTTCAACCTCCTAACCTTCAACTGGCTAACCTTAAACCTCCTAACCAATGACTAATGCCATGCTTAGCCTATGCATGATTGTTAAAGATGAGGAAGAATCATTACCACAATGTTTGAGTAGTGTCAAGGATGTAGTGGATGAGATGGTCGTCCTAGACACAGGTTCAACGGATCGAACGATTGAGGTGGCGCAAAGCTATGGTGCTAGAGTTTATCAGTTTGAATGGTGTAATGATTTTGCAGCTGCTCGCAATCAGGCATTGAAGTATGTGCAAGGGGAATGGGTGCTGGTGTTGGATGCTGATGAAGTGTTGAAACCGGAAGTTGTACCGGAAATTAAGCAGGCAATCCAAAATAGTTCCTATCTAGTTATTAATCTAGTCCGGCAAGAAGTGGGTGCAACTCAATCTCCCTATTCTCTGGTGTCCCGTTTGTTTCGCTATCACCCAGAGATTCGCTTTTCTCGCCCCTATCATGCTATGGTGGATGATACTGTAGCGCAAATGTTACAACGAGAACCCCAATGGCAGGTGGTGTCTCTATCCCAGGTGGCAATCTTACACTACGGTTATAGCGATGATGCGATCGCATCACGGGATAAGTTGACTAGAGCGCTTACGGCGATGGAAGGCTATCTGGCTAGTCATCCGTTTGATGCTTATGTGTGTAGTAAACTCGGGGCGCTTTATATTCAAAATAATCAAGTAGACCAGGGTCTGGAGTTACTCAAGCGTGGTTTAACTGGCACTGAGCTAGAGCCAGCGGTATTATTTGAACTGCACTACCATCTGGGGAATGCTTATACTCGCCAAGGAGAGCTTAATTCAGGAGCAATACATTACCAACAAGCGATCCAACAACCGATTTTGCCCCAGTTGAAATTAGGAGCTTACAATAACTTGGGCAGTTTGTTGTTACAAGCAGGGGAGTTGAATCACGCCAAAACCGCCTATGAAATGGCAGTGAAGATAGACCCAAGTTTTGCCCTTGGACATAATAATCTGGGCATGACTTGGAAGGCTTTGGGTCAGATGGAAAATGCGATCGCATCCTATCAGCAAGCGATTCAACTCAACCCAGAGTATGGAGAGGCTTATCAAAACTTGGGAGTGGTTTGGCTTAAACTGGGCAAGGTTGATCAGAGTTTATCAGCCTTTAAAAAAGCGATCGCACTTCACGAAACCGATAACCCAGCTGAAGCTCAGCGTCTTCGTCAGGGACTTCAGGCTATGGGATTTCAGGTTTAATCTTATTAAGTATTAGGGAACAGGGAACAGCGGATCACCGGAACAGGGAACAGAGAACAGTAGAAAAGAAATACGAGATTTTTTTGGTGTTATGCCAGGGCTGTTTCATTATTTGGAATAAATTGTCAGGTCAATCGGGTGAAAGGGAGGTGGGGTGCTGGGGAGAGGGTTTTTTTAATAAAAATACCTTTTTATTAAAAAAAATTCCCCGACGGTGCTTCGCACCGCTATCTCCCGTTTCTCCCGTTTCTCCCCACCTCCTATCCAAAGGTGCGACCCGAAGGCGCGACCCTAGGCCGGGTTCCCCGGCCTAGGAGGCGCGGGCCTTGAGGGAATTTAATTCTGAATGCGGGAACGAAGTTACCGCATTCAGAGGGTCGCCTTTATGGGTTACTGGCTATAGGTAAAAGGGTTAAAACTTTTGTAATAAGGCCTCAGATGAAACCTTAGACAGGCTCGCCAATGAGCGTCGGCAGGCTATGCATAAAAGGGTTAAAACTCGTGGAATAAAGCGAGCCTGTCTTACGGTAACTTCAAACCACTCTTCAAGGTTTTGTCTCCGGAAAGCGCACCTATCACATTTTAGTCGGACCCAAGAAACAGCCCTGGGGTTAGGGGGGATTCCTGTTCCCTAAAATCCCAAAATTGTGTACCTCACCAAATTGAAAACCGCTATACAAGTAATCAAACCTATTGTGAATGAATCGATGCTGCTGACTTTGGCAGTGTTACGATCCCTGAAATCTGTGAAGATTCCCCGGATAACTGATGGTATCTAGTTTATGGGCGTTACCTAGCTAACTGTGATTCCCTAATTTTAACTAAAACTTGAACAAGTTTAGTCTTAACTTTACGAATACTTTAAATAAAAGTATTTTTCTTTAAAAAAAGAATTGATAAATTGATAAATAGTCAAGTCAAGCAAAATATAAAAATTTTCAGGGTAAAAAAATAAGACACCTTAAGGTATTTGAATTTTTCATGAATACTCCAACATTTAAACGTTGATTTAAAGGGGAATCTACGAAAACTTTATCGGTTTTACGAGTCTGAATTAGGGTGTATCAACTGGTGTATCAACTGGTGTATCAACTGGTGTATCAACTTATGATGCCTTGAGGTGAGCTTAGTCAAAATTTGTTTGTCTGCAATGACCTTCTTGTGTCAATAATTTAATCTACCAAAGACAAAATATGATGACTACTATTTTTGGATTTGAGACTGGCGACTTCATAAATTGGAACACTATCGGCGATGCCAGCATTGAGACAGCGGCATTTGGCAGTATCCCTTCTCAGGGAAAATTTCAGGCTTTAATTACTAATGATGTGGGTTCTGTAAGTGATAGCGAACTTGAAAACCTCTTGGGTTTGAACCCAGGCACTATAGATGGTTTTGGCAATGGGGATGCCAAAGAAGGATCCGCTCTCAAGCTAAAACCTATTACAGTCAACGCTGGAGATGTTTTGAGCTTCGACTTTAACTTCCTCACTGATGAGCTTACCCCTGACTCCACCTTCAAGGATTTTGCCTTTGTCTCCATCACCCCAAACGTTTTATTTAACCTCGCAGATACAAATAGTTCATTTCTCCTGTCTCCTACAGGATTTCGTCAGGAAACAGACTACAATACCTTTACCTACAAATTCCCAACTTCTGGTACTTATCTAGTAGGTATGGCAGTGGTGGATGTAGAAGATGAGTTATTGGAATCCGCCCTACTAGTGGATAACTTGAAAGTTGTGCCGAAAGATGAAGTAATTGTAGGCACAAGCAACGATGAAACTCTTTTCGGTACTGCTGATAATGACACAATCTACGGTCAAGGTGGTAATGACACAATCTTTGGCAGTGAGGGAGTAAACATTCTCTATGGTGGTGCTGGAGATGACCTGATTTTCGGCGGTTCCAACTCTGACAACATTTATGGCGGCACTGGTAATGACCGGATATTCTCCTCCGGAGGCAGTAACTCAGTTTATGGGGGTATCGGTAATGACTTCATAGACACTGGCACTGGTAATGATTTCGTTGTTGGTGGCTTTGGCAACGATACGATCAGGCTTGGGGGTGGTCAGGATATTGTTGTCCTAGAAGCACGCAAAGGAACTGATACTATCATTAACTTTGAGGCTGGTAAGATGTTCCTGGGTCTGTCTGGTGCCTTGACTTTTAGTAACTTGACGTTTAACCAAAGTGGTGGTGATGTGGAAATCTCTGCTAACAGTGAAGTCTTAGCAGTTGTGAATAATGCACAAGTTAGCACTATTGCCAGCGCTAGCAACTTTCTGACGATTTAGTTATCTGATTTAGCTTGATCTGTGAGTGTAACTCTGAGTCAACCTGTTTTTTCCCGACGGTTTCTAACTCAGCATTTACGCAATAACTATACTTTTAGGGGCGCACGTCGTACGCCCCTACTACTGATGCTAACTACATAAGGGCGTTTGAGGTCGAGTTTGGCGACAGTCGCTGTAACTCTGGTTTTTCTGTGAAAACTATCATAACCAGGTCTAGAATCTCAAGAGGTACACTGGGGGAATTGGTAGTTAAAGATTATGGTTTTGATTAGTAATCAGTTCCCTATGTCTACATTTTTATTAGAAGTCGGTACAGAAGAATTACCCGCAGATTTTGTGGATAGTGCGATCGCACAGTGGCAATCGAGAATTCCCCAAACCCTGGATGAGTACTTTCTTACTCCAGAAGGAATTGAGATTTACGGCACCCCTCGCCGCTTAGCAGTTATCATTAAAGGATTACCTCAAAAGCAACCCGACCGAGAAGAAGAGGTTAAAGGACCACCAGCTAAGGCAGCGTTTAAGGATGGCCAACCTACTAAAGCAGCGATTGGGTTTGCCCGTAAACAGGGGGTAGAGGTAGATAATCTATTCCTCAGAGATACGGCTAAAGGCGAATTTGTCTTTGTTCAGAAACAGATATCCGGTCGCCCCGCTACGGAAATTTTAACGGAACTGATTCCCCAATGGATATTTGGATTGGAAGGAAGACGGTTCATGCGCTGGGCCAATGGAGATTTAAAGTTTCCCCGTCCGATTCGCTGGCTAGTCACACTTTTGGATGATGTAGTGCTACCGGTAGAGTTAGATAATAATGCCGAGATTATAAAAAGCGATCGCATTTCCAGTGGTCATCGGATCTTGTCTCCCAAACCAGTAGAGATTCCCCAAGCAACAGATTATCAGTCCTATTTGCGCAATGCTTATGTAGAGGTCAACCCTGAAGCACGTCGCGAGACAATCAAATCACAAGTGGAATCAGCCGCTAAACAATTAGGTGGTTATACCCCTCTGTACCCTGAGTTATGGGAAGAAGTCACTAATTTAGTGGAATGGCCGACAGCAGTAGTAGGTAAATTTTCCTCAGAATTCTTGAATTTACCTCAAGAAGTGGTCACCACAGAGATGGTGTCTCATCAGCGCTACTTCCCAGTATTCAAAACCGAAGCGGCTACTGAACTTATCCCCTATTTTATTACTATTGGTAACGGTGACCCGGCTAAATCCGAAATTATTGCTACTGGGAACGAGCGGGTAATCCGAGCCAGGCTAGCCGATGGACAGTTTTTCTACAAAACCGATATCGACTCACCCTTGGAAAGCTATTTACCCCAACTGGAGAAGGTCACTTTTCAGAAAGATTTGGGTTCAGTACGCCAAAAGGTCGGTAGAATAGAAAAGATAGCGAGTCAAATTACTGACCAGTTACGTCAACACTCTCCTAATCTAATCTCACCAGAGGCGATTACTCAGATTCAAAGAGCGGCCTTACTGTGTAAAGCCGACTTGGTTACCCAGATGGTCTATGAATTTCCTGAATTACAAGGGGTAATGGGACAAAAGTATGCCGTTACTAGTGGGGAATCTGAGCAAGTCGCAACAGCAATTTTTGAGCATTATTTACCCAGAGGTGCAGGGGATGCTCTACCTCAAACCCTGACCGGGCAAGTGGTAGGATTAGCAGACAGGCTAGATACTTTAGTCAGTATCTTTGGTTTAGGCATGTTACCCACAGGCTCTTCTGACCCCTTTGCTCTACGTCGTGCGGCTAATGGTATTATCAACATTACCTGGGATGCCAACTTACCGATTAATCTCCAACAGTTGCTACAAGATATTGCTGCAGATTTTGTAGCTGCTTATCCAGACAAAAACTCACCAATAGAGTCATTACAAGAATTTTTCTTACAACGGATTCGGACTCTGCTCCAAGAAGAAAATAAAATTGACTATGATTTAGTGAATGCTGTGTTAGGAGAAGATGATCCCGAGTATCAAAACAGGGCATTAATTGATGTGTTAGATGTACGCGATCGCGCTTTGTTTCTTCAGTCTATCCGAGATAATGGTACGCTGGATAAAATCTATGAAACTGTCAACCGTTCAGCTCGTTTAGCTAAACAAGGGGATTTAGATACCAAAGAGTTACAACCAACAACAGTAGTGACTCCGGAATACTTCCAGAAATCTTGTGAGCAAGCATTTTATGATGCCCTAGTGGAATTAGTGCCGAAAATTAAAGCGTCTCAGGAAGAGCGAGATTATCAGAAATTAGTGGAAGCACTAGAACAGATTGCTCCTACAGTTAGCACTTTCTTTGATGGTGACCAGAGTGTGTTGGTGATGGATCCTGACCCCAATATTCGCAGTAATCGGTTGAATTTGTTGGGATTGTTGCGGAATCATGCTCGTGTGTTAGCAGATTTTGGAGCAATTGTCAAGAGTTAGGGTTTGGTTTGTCAGCAATTAGCTATCAGCTATCAGTAATCAGTAATCAGTAATCAGTAAGCAGTAAGCAGTAATCAGTAATCAGTAATCAGTAATTAGCTATCAGCTATCAGCTATAATAAATCAGTAATCAGCAATCAGCAATCAGCAATCAGTAATCAGTAATCAGCTAAAGGCCAAGGCCAACGGCTGACGGCTGATCGCTGACCGCTGACCGCTGATCGCTGACCGCTGACCGCTGACCACTGACCACTGACCACTGACCACTGACCACTGACCGCTGACCACTGACCGCTGACCGCTGACCGCTGACCGCTGACCGCTGATAACTTTGGGGGATTGATCGTAAAAGCTCTATCTGCGGTTCTACTAAAATTGTGGTCAAATTGAAACTGACCCACTATGGAACTAGCCTCAGAACTGCCATGGAGATTTTGGAAACCGTAACGTTTGATGATGCGATCGCATTCACCGAATCGATAATGACCAAAATGGTAACAGGGGAACTAACATCGCCAGAAATTACCGAAGCGATCGCATCCTTAGTCAAGAGCAAGAATGGTGCTAGAGGTTTCTTTGTCACCTACCTTACCAGTGACAGCACCTTAGCTGACAATCCCTCACCAGAGGTGATCACAGCCCTAGAGTCATCCCCCGAAATCGTAGCCGAACTGTTAGTCAAAAATTTAGCTATGTCAGCGGCAATGGCATTGAACCATCGCCGCAATGGCAAAGAAGACATGGCTCAAGGATCAGACCGAGTGCGATCGCGTAGTGCTAATCTCATTAAACAACTAAACATGCCAAGCCTGTTTGACATTGCCCAACAGTTAAGGCAAAGCGCCCTTACTGGAGTTGGCAACTACCAAGAATTTCTCAAGCGCTGGAAATACGATTCTGATCAAAAACAGGTCATTCATGAAGCTTTATCTGACATTCTTGACCAATAATCAAAGGGATGTTTCCAAAAATCAAAAACTGACTATAGCAATTAATAGGAAAATAGCAATTTAAAAAATGTTAATTGCTATTTCCTAATCTCATCATGTCTACTTTCTAATAGTATAGCACTACCCATTCAAATGTTTGACGCTGCATCGCTCCTAAACTCCAAAACGTAAGTAATCGCTTACTTTTGACTTCTGACTTCTGACTTTTGACTTTTGACTTTTGACTTTTGACTTCTGACTTCTGACTTCTGACTTTTGACTTCTGACTTCTGACTTCTGACTTCTGACTTCTGACTTCTGACTTCTGACTTCTGACTTGCGCGTAGCGCTATATCATGGCTAATGATCAAAATTCTTCACCTATCTGATATCCACATGGGTAGTGGTTTCTCCCATGGACGAATCAACCCTGCTACTGGAATCAATACACGTTTAGAAGATTTTGTCAATACCCTAGCTAAATGTATTGACCGAGCCATTACCGAACCTGTGGATTTAGTTCTTTTTGGCGGTGATGCCTTTCCCGATGCCACACCACCACCTTATGTTCAACAAGCTTTTGCTAATCAATTTCGCCGCTTAGTAGATGTAAACATTCCTACCGTTTTACTAGTAGGAAATCACGACCAACACTCCCAAGGACAAGGAGGTGCTAGCTTATGTATTTATCGCACCTTAGGCGTGCCTGGATTTGTAGTAGGGGATAGCATCGAAACTCATAAGATTCAAACCGACAATGGTCGAGTACAGGTGATTACTCTACCGTGGCTAACCAACTCCACCCTTCTCAGTCGCCCAGACACCGAAGGTCTAACCCTAGCCGAGGTTAACCAACTCCTGATCTCACGGCTTGAGCCAATCTTAGAAGCAGAAATTCGTCAACTAGACCCAAACCTGCCAACGGTCTTGTTAGGTCATTTAATGGCAGACCAAGCTAGATTTGGTGCAGAACGCTTCCTAGCCGTTGGTAAAGGTTTTACTATTCCGCTCTCGCTGCTGACTCGACCCTGCTTTGATTATGTAGCTTTAGGACACATCCACCAACACCAGAATCTCAACCACTCCAATGACCCGCCAGTCATTTACCCTGGCAGCATTGAGCGGGTCGATTTCAGTGAAGAGAAGGAAGACAAAGGTTATGTCATGATTGAGCTGTCCAAAGGTCATGTTCAGTGGGAATTTTGTCCCTTGTCAGTGCGTCCCTTCCGTACCATTGAGGTCAACCTTGCTGAAGCAGATGATCCCCAAAGTACTTTACTAAACGCTATTGGTAACGAAATTATTAAAAACGCTATAGTCCGGCTGATTTACAAGCTACGTTCTGAGCAGCTCGACCTAATTGACAATAGTGCCATACATGAATCCTTGAGGGCAGCCCACCACTATACCATTCGTCCAGAATTAGTCAGCCAGCTAGCCCGTCCCCGCTTGCCGGAACTTGGTATAGGTAACAGTATTGACCCCATAGATGCGTTATCGACATATCTAGAGAATCGGCAAGACCTCAGAGATATTGCTGCAGATATGCTAGAAGCTGCAGAATGCCTATTAGAGAAAAATCGTTGACACTCCCCGCCCTATAAGGACGGGGATTCTTCGCTCAACGACCCGACTTGCTGTTCCTGGCCGGAACCAAGAACAGTAGAGGCCAGATCTCCCGAAGCGTTCTGATCTATGATCCAGGTTCCGGTGTGCCCCACCGTACCCAAGGCTCTTTTTAGGATATTGATTGCGGCGTTGTGGTCACGGTCTAATTCACAACCGCATTCACAGACGTGAGTTCTAGTTGATAGTGACTTCTTGACCACTTCGCCACATTCTGAGCAATTCTGGCTTGTATAGGCAGGATTGACTGGAACAGTGACTCTGCCAAACTTTTCGCCAAAGTGCTCTAACCATTTTCTAAATTGATACCAACCAGCATCATTAATAGACTTAGCAAGGCAATGGTTTTTAACCAAATTCTTGACTCTTAAATCTTCATAGGCAACCAGGTCGTTAGACCGGATTACGCAACGCGCCAGTCTCTTGGCATGTTCTTCACGCTGCCTACTTATTTTAAGGTGTTGTCTGCCTAATCTATTAATGGCTTTCTTACGGTTAGATGAGCCTTTATTTTTCCGAGATACTCGGCGTTGATAAAATTTTAGACGCTTCTCTCCTGCCCTATAGAAGCGAGGATGAGGTTCAGTGTTTCCCCTAGAATCGGTATAGAACTCTTTTAGTCCTACATCTAAGCCTAGAGTGGTATCAGCTGGGTCTAATTGCTCTTTTACATCAACAGAGACGCAAAACTGAACGTAGTACCCATCAGCCCTTGTGACAATGCGAACCCGTTTGATCAATTTTTTATCGAAGCGCCACAAGTCCCAGGTACCCTTGAGTTTCAGCTTTCCTATTCCTTTCTTGTCACTGAAAGTGATTGACTTTTTATCAGGGGAAAGTTTCCATCCTGATTGTTTGTACTCAACAGATCTACAGTGTTTTTGAAAACGGGGAAAACCTTTCTTTCCTGGTACTTTTTTCTTGCAATTGTCATAGAAGCGAGTAATTGATGACCAGGCTCTCTCAGCCGCAGCCTGTCGAGCCGTTGAATTCAGTTCATTGGCAAAGGGAAACTCTTTGGCAAGTATTTTACTATACTTGCTGAGGTCATATTTTCCTGTGCCCTTATTATCCATCCACAGACGAATACAACTATTTCGGATAAACTTTACTGTCCGAATTGCTTCGTCAATAGCTTGATATTGGCACGATTTTCCGTAGGCTTTGAATTCAATTATGATCATCATAAATCGACCTCTTATGTATACAATTACGCTAACACATATAGCGTAATTATACAACTATGATTCAATATCTTTTCAAGGCGAATAAACTCGCTAAGCACTTTCATCCCGGAGACGAAACCTTAGAATAAGGAAGCCTTAATCATAAAGTTTTCACCCTTTACTCATAGCCGACCAACCATAAAGGCTTCCTTATTCTTGCGGTAACTTCTGACCGGCTCTAAAGAGACGGAGCTTTCAGTGTTGGGATTCCTAGTAATTGGTAATTAGCGACTAGCAGGAAAACTGCCACCAGCGATGCAGCGCGGTCTTGGGGAGGCAGTGCGGTCTTGGGGGTTTCCCCCATGAGCAACTGCCGTGGTCTCCCCCATGAGCGACTGCCGTGGTTTCCCCCACTCGCGCTTTGCATCAAGAAATGAAGTGAACATCACTGAAGGTTTCGATCCACAAACGAGCGCCACAATCGAGTGGGTGATCTGGCTGATAGACAATCCGACATGGGCCGAGGATTTCTACTTGGTTGCCGTATAGATTGTTGCCACTTCGTTTTACTGAAATCACTGGCTTCCGGTCTTTGGGACTTTTGTGCATATTCGAGCCAATGTGATTGCGGTTGACATTGATCTTAGCTAGAGCCGGAGGACGATTTTTAAGCCACTTACCCTTTGGGCCACGTCTGCCTTTGGTAATTTGAGGCAGATAGTTAAACAGGGGAATAATCCAGAATTTACCGCTTTTATAAGCACCTCTGACCCGGCCAGAGCTTAGGAGTTGTCGCAATCGTCTAGAAGAAATTCCTAACAGAGATGCCGCTTCAGTAGTACCAACGCACTTGTTCATCAGTTGACTCCTTAAACTATTCCGATAAAACTAGTATAACAGAAAAATTTGTGAAACGTGGAATCATCGGGTGCTATTAATTAATGCATTAAACTTCAGCACTCAGAAGATTCCCTGAATAACATTGAGTGTAATTAGGGCTATCATTAGACAAATCAGGTCAGTTGGAATGATTGGTTGGGACTTCTGGAATAGCTAAAAATGGCAATCAGTGCTACTGTAGGATGCCATACTGTTGCGCTAGTTATCCTACATGGTTGAATCAATACCTAAGCAAAACTACCGTGAAGATCCAGGGTCAGCCATCGTAGGCTTCACAGGTCAACAGTGTCAGCAACAGCTGCTTGACAAAACCTGAGTAGACATCTGTTCTAACTCCTGATTAACCTGATGGTTTGTGCAGCATAACTGGTAACGCTCCTAACACCTGATGCAATGACAGCACTGCCCATTCCCCACCAACCCTCAAGTTCAACGAATAGCACCAGCTCCTATGCTGCTGCTAAGAAAAACCCTGTGTCCACCCTCAAAGAACTGGTGGCACGTCTTTATCGAGAACAGCACAAGGTTCAAGATTTGTTAAGTTCATTGGGGTTTGCCTTACGCAGCTTCAACAATCTCAATCAGTTTTTAGAGTTAATTCCTCTAATGGCAGCACGGGTGAGTGATGCCGATGGGGGAGCTTTAATCTTGTTCAATCGAGATGGTCAGGTACAACGATCTGACCTACACTACCAGAACCCTCAGGTGGTTCAGACTATTCGTAAAGCGATAGAAAAGACCACCCACCAAGTGACAAGTCCTAATGGCCAAGGGGGGAATGATCAGCACACACCAACCTCTTTGAAACTGGTTCAGGCATCCTTTGATAAACTCTTGAGGGATTATCTTGAACCCAATATCAAACTGTTTAGTCTTCCGATTCTGGTTAAAAATGTTGAACAAGGACATTTGTATATCTTTAGCCATGACCCACAATATAACTGGACAGCAACACGACAGAAGTTGGTAAGGTTAGTGGCTGACCAAACTGCAGTAGCGATCGCTAATGATGAACTGAAAGTTGAGCTACGCCATAAAGAACGCTTAGATCGAGAGTTAGAAATTGGTGCCGATATCCAAATCCGCCTACTACCGCGCCAATGCCCTGAAATTGAAGGGGTGGAATTAGCGGCTTTCTGTAAAACCGCTAACCGTGTCGGAGGTGACTACTACGATTTCATTCCCACCAACTACGACCAGCTCGGACCGAAAAACTCCGGGGATGGTCATCTCACTGATGACCACAGTGCTTATTTACCTTGGAGCATTGTGATTGGTGATGTGATGGGAAAAGGGGTTCCGGCTGGGTTGATTATGACTATGACCAGGGGAATGCTGCGAGCAGAAGTACTAAACGGTCACTCCCCTGCACGCATTCTCGAACACCTGAACCGGGTTATGTATCCTGACTTGGAAAATTCCCATCGGTTCGTCACCCTGTTTTATTCTGAGTACGACCCCAAAACCAAGATTTTGTCCTATAGTAATGCCGCTCACAATCCCCCCTTGTTGTGGCAGGCATCAACCGGTTCTATCAAACCCTTGGATACCGCAGGAGGGATGCTGATTGGTTTAGAAATTGATTCTCAATACGAAGACTCTCACGTGCAGCTAGATTCAGGGGACACCATTATTTACTACACTGATGGGGTGACCGAGGCAGCGAATCTCAATGGCAATCGCTTTGATGAGGAAAATCTAACCCAAAGCTTCCAGTGGGCCTGTGAACATAGTTATAGTGCTCAGGAAATTTTAGATTACCTATTTCAGCAAGTCCAGCAGTTTACTGGTACAACAACTAACGGAGATGATATGACACTGGTCGTAATGCAGGTAAAATCAAGGCTTGACTAATAGATTTAACGTATAGGAAAGCATAGCAATGGTGATTGTAGGCATACAAACAGTAATAGTTCCGTTAGATAGCATTAGCGATTGGACTGATGTCTTGGGATGGCTGAACTCTCAGTTACCCATCGATGGGCTAGTTTTGGCTCAAACTATTGAAGATCCCGATGTACTCGGTCAAATCAAGACGGCGTGGCAAAAGTTTATTGATTCTGGTCAGGCTGTGGCGCTGGTGATTGGTTTAGTTGTTGGTTACTTATTCAGAAATCTAACTTCGTTTAACTAAATCGTCAGCTGTCAGCCGTCAGCTGTCAGCCGTCAGCTTAAGATACATCTTCCGTAGCCTGTGCGGTTCGCTTAGTCTACACCTATGCCCATTGCACAATGCCCAAACGGTAAAATTTAATAGTTCCAAATTTTATAGAATTGAAAGTCTGGGGATTTGCCCTTCTTAGCTTATGCTCTACGCGCCTAAGCTGATAGCTGATAGCTGATAGCTGATAGCTGATAGCTGATAGCTGAATGCTTATACTAAATCTAACTTCGTTTAACGAGTCTTTTGTGCTTTATCTTTTGTCCTTTATCTTGTTTCCAAAACTGTGACTGAGCAAAAAACCTGGAGTCAGAGATTTGAATCAGCGTTACATCCAGCAATTGCTTGCTTCAATGCCAGTATCGGCTTTGACATAGAACTGATTGAGTATGACATTACTGGTTCTGTGGCTCATGTCAAGATGCTTGCCCATACTGGCATTATTTCTGAGTCGGAAGCTCAGCAGCTAGTAGCTGGCTTAGAACAAATCCGTTCAGAATACCACCAAGGAAAATTTAACCCTGGTGTTGATGCTGAAGATGTACACTTAGCTGTAGAACGCCGCCTAACTGATATTGTGGGTGATGTTGGCAAGAAGCTACATACAGCGCGATCGCGTAATGACCAAGTTGGTACAGATACCCGACTCTACCTCCGAGACCAGATTGACCAGATTCGTAACCAATTACGTCACTTCCAAGAGGTCTTGCTCAATCTTGCCAAAGCTCATGTTGAAACCCTGATTCCTGGCTATACTCACCTGCAACGGGCTCAGCCAGTCAGTTTAGCCCATCACCTATTAGCTTACGTAGAAATGCTAGAGCGGGACTGGCAGCGTTTAGGGGAAATCCGACGGCGGGTGAATATCTCACCCCTCGGTTGTGGAGCCTTAGCAGGGACTACCTTCCCGATTGACCGACATCATACCGCCGAAACCTTGCATTTTGAAGGAATTTATGGTAATAGCCTCGATGGAGTAAGCGATCGCGACTTTGCCATTGAATTCCTCTGTGCTGCCAGTTTGATCATGGTACATCTGAGCCGATTGTCAGAGGAAATCATTCTCTGGGCATCTCAGGAATTTGGCTTTGTTACTCTCATCGATAGTTGTGCTACTGGTTCGAGCATCATGCCCCAAAAGAAAAATCCTGATGTTCCGGAACTGGTACGAGGTAAGACTGGTCGTGTCTTTGGTCATCTGCAAGGGTTGTTGGTATTGATGAAAGGGCTACCTTTGGCTTACAACAAAGACCTGCAAGAAGACAAAGAAGCACTGTTTGATAGCGTTAACACTATCAAAGCCTGTCTCGAAGCCATGACCATTCTCTGGCAGGAAGGGTTAGAATTTCGTACCGAACGTTTGGCATCAGCAGTTACTGAAGATTTCTCTAACGCTACCGATGTCGCTGACTATTTAGCCTCAAAAGGGGTTCCGTTTCGGGAAGCCTACAATCTGGTGGGTAAGGTGGTCAGAGGTTGTTTGGCATCCGGTAAGTTACTGAAGGATTTGAGCCTCGAACAGTGGCAAGAGTTGCATCCAGCCTTTGAAGAAGATATTTATCAAGCCATTGCCCCAATTCAAGTCGTAGCTCGTCGGAATAGTTATGGTGGCACTGGTTTTGACCAGGTTAGGCGAGGGATTCAGGATGCATGCGATCGCTTAAATTCCAATCATGATTGATCGCTAATTTATCGTAAGCATATGCGCTACGCGCACGCTACGCGAACAGCTATCAGCTGTCAGCCGTCAGCTATCATGCAGACGTAACTCAGATTAAACAAATGCTTACCTGTTTTATTCAAAAGCACCATCTGTAGCCCATAAGCACCTCACCTCAAGTAGCGTGCGCGTAGCGCATAAGGTGATAGCAGCATCTGTAGCAACATCTGTAGCCCATAAGCACCTCAAGTAGCGTGCGCGTAGCGCATAAGCTGATAGCTGACGGCTGAATGCTTACAATTTATCTCTAATTTAGATCTTGTCGATCTTGCACCAGTACAAAAATACTTAATAATCTTAATAATAGGGAAGTTCGGATCGGGAAACTTCGGATCAGAAGTAAGGATTTTTAGTTAGTTTTTGGCTTAAAAGATACTTTGACTTTTGTTTATTCCAATCACATAACCTTGACTTATTCTGACTCGAAGCTCCTGACTCGATACTCCTAAGTTTTCTACATCAACAGTAGTTAATCAACTGGGGTAGCTGCCTGATCGGATGTAAGGAGTCAGCTATGACAGTCAGCTGATAGCTGACTCCTTACATCGCACCAGTACCACCTTGGTAATTATCCTCGTTGTTAGTTTCTGCTGTTGTTTCCTCCGACTTAGGAGGTTTGCTACCGTACCGTCTATTTTTGGAAAAACGGCCCGTATTACGCTTGGATTTCCGAAACTTACGGGCGTAAGCTTGATTCCGCTGCGCCTTTTCCTTTTTTAGATTGCGGCGCTTTGCCATGTCTACCTCATTGATAAAAAAACAAAAACACTATCAAACCCAAGTCTTAGACTAGATTCAGCTTGGTTTATTTAAGTTACCCATTTGACACTCCCCGCCCTGGAAGGACGGGGATTCTTAGTTCTTCGACATGCCTTAAAATTAGTTATCCGCCAAAGGCAATATTTAAGCCAAATATCCGTTAAAAACCAAATATTGAGCTTAATTTAACTAACCCCAGTGGGCTTATCTCCCTAAGCGTTGAGTTTCCTCAGTTTCCGTGTGCCGGAGACGAAACCTTAGAAGAGTGGAGCCTTTATGGTTAGTCGTCTATGGGTAAAAGGGTTAAAACTTTGCCGATTTTGGCTCCACTCTTCTTACGGTAACTTCTAACCCCACGGTACTTTCATCTTTTAAGATTTGCTTTACTGGTTGTCGGTATCCGCGCTTGATCCATACGTTTTTAATGAGGTTTTTCGCGCCTCATGTACTAGCATCGCTTTACGTCGTTAGTTTGTTGACAGTACCGACGAATCCTGTCTGTGCTAGGCTACCTTTTTATTATACCACAGTGAACAAAAGCCCTCCTAGAAGGACGGGGCTTGAGACCCACTTTTTCGGTCACCCACGGCAAAGGAAAATGGTTAGTTTTCCACAACAGACTTCTTGATTGTCCTCGAAGCCTACTGTTGTTATAACTTATTCTAGAACCCACTGCGACTACGATTTCCTCGATTGTTGTCGTTGTCGTTAGTCTTTGGTCTAGCTTTGCGGACGCGCATAGAACGCCCCATCCATTCTGCACCATCTAGCTCAGCAATGGCAGATTCTTCCTGATCCGTTGTCCCCATATCAACAAAAGCGAATCCACGCCCTTGACCTGTTTCCCTATCTTTAGGAACTACTACTTTTGATACTGTACCATAATCCTGAAATACTTCCTGTAAGTTTTCAGAGGTAACCTGATAATCTAGGTTGCCAATGTATATAGTCATTTAGAGTTGTCCATCTGATCGAAAATGTTCAGATGAAAGTCGGTGAGAGGGCGAAGCACTGGTGCATATCTACCCAGGTTATGACATTGATGCAGATCGGTCAAAGGAGGGCACCCCATGAGCGACTACCGGTGCGGTCAAAAGAGACCCCCTATTCGCGCTTTGCATCAAGACAGAGATTTAACCAGAAGTGATTCGCCTGTGAACCGGTCAGGTATTCCTTAGGCTCCTAGCTGTTAACTACTCAGACGTTCAACGTTGAATTGCATCACAATGGACTTTTCAATCACTGACGTTACCGAACTTGCATCCATAATGTCTATCATAGCAGTCAGTAAAACCAACACACACACTTCATAGCCCTATCATCACATGAGAAGATTATGGCAATTTGTCCAAACAGTTCTGGGGATTATATTTCGACATCCTATTACCGGTACGAGCATCATTCCACTCTTGCCGGATGGGCGAATTGTGCTAGTTCGACGTCGTGACAATGGTAAGTGGGCTCTACCAGGAGGGATGGTTAACTGGGGTCAAGATATTCCAACGACTATCGAACGGGAATTATTTGAGGAAACCGGACTTGAGTTGCTCAAGATTCGCCAGTTAGTTGGGGTTTACTCAGCACCAGGAAGAGATCCCAGAGTCCATTCTATCTGTATTCTGGTAGAAGCTGATGTGACTGGAACCATGGAGGTACAGGACGTATTGGAAATTAGTGAAGTCAAGGCGTTTGAACTGGAAGCTATCCCTAAGGGAAACCTCAGCCATGACCATGACCGTCAGTTACAGGACTATTTTGAGGGTAATATCACCGTTGCTTAATTCCCCATTCCCCACAAAAGTCACCGCAGCAACTAACTACCAACGACTGACAACATTCCCCAAAAGATTAAGTAAGGATCAACAATAATCTGAGCTGCTATTCCAGGAAATTGAGATTGGAGATAAGTAACTAACTGCTCAGAGTCGCCACCAGTCAGAGCAATCGGACTGTTGGGAAACTCCCTTTGCCAATCCTCAATAAAATCCCGGATACTAGCTAATACTGTATAGACCACACCACTTGCCATGGCTCCTGATGTTTCGAGTGACCAACGCTTTGGTAACTGAGCTGGTAGTTCAATGGCGGGTAATGCTCCAGTTTTTTGTGCTAGAGACTGTAACTGTAATCCTAATCCTGGCAAGATAGCCCCTCCGATTAGCTGTAGGTTTTGGTTAGCACCAGTAAAGGTTAGAGCAGTACCAGCATCAATAACCAAAATTGGATAACTATACCTGTGACCAGCACCAAATAACGCCAAGGCGCGGTCAATGCCTAGGGTGGGATATAGTCCGGAAAGGGGTAAATCTTCCAGGGTCAATATTGTAGTATCGGAATAGTTTTGCCAGAGTGCTGTTTGGGCAGGTACTACTGAAGCGATGTAAAGGGGTAATGGCTTGGATGTGTCTGTACCCTGAGCTCCTAACTGGGGTGGGAAAATTTCCTCTGACATTACATTAGACGTCCAGTCCTTGATTAACTGCGCTACAGCTGCTGGGGTTAGATGGTTGGTATCCCAGGCTTTTTTGAGGGTGTTATCCACAAACCAAGCCCAATGTAGCCGGGAATTGCCAATCACTAATCCTAAAAAGCTGTTTGCCTTAGTTGTCATATAGCAGTTATCAATTGGGTTAGGTCCTTTCGTTTTCGGTTGCGCGGGAGTCGGGAGTCGGGAGTCGGGAGTAGGGAGTAGGGAGGACACAACTCTACCGATAGGTTGAACGCGATGGACGCGCGTCCCGCTTTGCTGCGAAGCGCGTGGCCTAAAAGCCAAGGTTGAAGGTTGAAGATTGAAGGTTGGTTGGTTGAAGGTTGAACGCGATGGACGCGCGTCCCGCTTTGCTGCGAAGCGCGTGGCCTAAAAGCCAAGGTTGAATGTTGAAGGTTATTGAACGCGATGGACGCGCGTCCCGCTTTGCTGCGAAGCGCGTGGCCGAAAGGCCAAGGTTGAACGCGATGGACGCGCGTCCCGCTTTGCTGCGAAGCGCGTGGCCTAAAAGCCAAGGTTGGTTAAGGCTAGGATTAGCCTAGGGCATTAGCTATCAGCTATTGGTGGTGACTGAACTATAACCAATCCTAAATCAGAGCTATAGCATATTTAAATCCAGCTTTTGAAGATATTTGTGTAAAAATAAAGAAAAGTTACATAACTTAAAAATAGCGGATAAAGGAGTAAAGGGATGGTAGTACTCACTGACCGGGTTCAAAAGCGGCTAACCATAGAGACTAGCGAGATTGCTCCAGATACCACAACTATTCGTTCTTTGGATTGGGATCGCGATCGCTTCGACATCGAATTTGGACTACAAAACGGCACCACGTACAACTCGTATCTGATTCGGGGTGAGAAAATTGCCTTGGTCGATACCTCCCATGAAAAATTCCGCCAGCTATATTTAGATACTCTAACTGGACTAATTAACCCTACCGATATTGATTACCTAATTATCAGCCATACCGAACCAGACCACAGTGGCTTAGTCAAAGATATCCTTGCACTGGCTCCAGATATTACTGTGGTGGGCTCAAAAGTGGCAATCCAGTTCCTGGAAGACTTTGTACATCAACCGTTTCAGCGCCAAATTGTCAAAACTGGTAATCAGCTAGATTTAGGCAATGGGCATATCCTGGATTTTGTTAATGCCCCTAATCTCCATTGGCCCGACACCATGCTCACTTACGATGGGGGGACTAAGGTGCTGTATACTTGTGATGTGTTTGGCATGCACTACTGCTCTGCTAGCACCTATGATGACAACCTCAGCGCTATCGAAGCAGATTATCGATTTTACTACGAATGCCTGATGGCTCCCAATGCCCGTTCAGTGCTATCTGCTCTCAAGCGGATGGATAAGTTGGGAGAGGTGACTACTATTGCTAATGGTCATGGTCCTCTACTGCGCCACAATGTAGAACAACTGGTAGGAAATTACCGCAACTGGAGTCAAGCTAAGGCCAAGGCAGAAAAATCCGTTGTTGTGTTTTATGTCTCAGATTATGGCTATAGCGATCGCATTTCTCAAGCGATCGCCCTAGGGATTACCAAAACTGAGATTGCTGTGGAGATGATGGACCTCAAATCCGCTGACCCCCAAGAGGTTCAGGAAGCGGTCAACCGCGCGGCTGGCATAGTGATTGGCATGGCTCCAGCCACAAACAGCAACACTACAGCAGCAGTTAGCACGGTATTGGCTGCGGTCAAATCCAAGCAATCCTTTGGTCTGTTTGAATCCTATGGCGAAGATGACGAACCGATTGACCCCCTACGCAGTCAATTGAGAAGCCTAGGACTCAAAGAAGCCTTTCCTGGGATTCGCATCAAAGACACTCCTAGTGAAACCACTTACAAGCTTTGTGAAGAAGCTGGTACTGACATCGGGCAATGGTTGAGTCGCGATCGCTTGATCAAGAACATGAAATCCCTAGATACAGACCTAGACAAAGCCCTAGGTCGTATCAGTGGTGGGTTATACATCATTACCGCTAAGAAAGGGGATGTCAAGAGTGCGATGTTAGCCTCTTGGGTGAGCCAAGCTAGCTTCGAGCCTCTCGGTTTCACCATTGCTGTAGCCAAAGACCGGGCGATTGAATCCTTGATGCAAGTGGGAGACCGCTTTGTACTCAATGTACTGGAAGAAGGCAACTACCAAGACTTGATGAAACACTTCCTCAAGCGCTTCAAACCTGGTGCTGACCGCTTTGCAGGGGTTAATACACAAACCGCAGAAAACGGTTCCCCGATTCTGAGCGACGCCCTAGCCTATCTAGAGTGTAAAGTTACCACTCGTATGGAGTGTAGTGATCATTGGATTGTTTACTCTACCGTTGACACCGGACGGGTTTCTAAGCCAGAGTCTCTGACTGCTATCCACCATCGGAAAGTGGGAAATCATTACTAAACATTAATAGCAGTTCTAAATGTAATCGGCTAACCTGAACCATGAACACTACAAAACCCCGTGACGTCCAACCTCTCTATATTGCTACCGATACCCTCATATTGCGATCGCGTACTTGGGACCGGCTCAAATTTGAAATCGAATATGCCTTGCAACGAGGCACCACTGCTAATTCTTTTGTCATTAGAGCTGATCAAATCGCCCTATTCGATCCACCAGGAGAATCCTTTACAGAGGTATTTCTCAAAGCATTACAAGAACGCCTTGACCCAAAGCTGATCGATTATGTCATCCTCGGTCACATTAATCCCAATCGCCTGGTTACTCTGAATGCTCTGCTCAAACTTGCTCCTAATATTACCTTTGTTTGTTCCAATCCTGGTGCTAAATCCTTGCGCACTCTGTTTGAGAAACTAGAGGATAAAGCTATTCCAGAACAGGAGCTCAAAATCCTGGTAATGAAAGGGGATGACACTCTCGATTTAGGGAAAGGTCACATCCTAGATTTTATCCCTACCCCTAATCCCCGTTTCCCTGATCAGCTTTGTACCTACGATTCTAAAACTCAAATCCTATTTACAGATAAATTATTTGGTGCTCATGTCTGTGGCGACCAGGTAATGGATGAAGGTTGGAGGGTTTATGACGAAGACCGACGCTATTATTTTGATTGCCTGATGGCACCCCACGCCCGACAGGTGGAAACAGCTTTAGCTAAATTAGATGACTTTGATGCTAAGCTTTATGCTACCGGTCACGGACCTTTGGTGCGCTATGGCTTTCAAGAACTGACTGAATCCTATGGAAAATGGAGTAAGCAACAACAAGCTCAAGAGGCTAATGTTGCCCTAATTTATGCCTCAGCTTACGGCAATACTGGAGCAATTGCCCAAGCGATCGCACGAGGTATCACTAAAGCTGGTGTATCGGTAGAATCCCTTAACTGTGAAGCAGCTGACCCGGAAGAGATTGGCGCTGCTGTGGAGAAAGCAGACGGATTTATCATGGGTTCTCCTACCCTAGGAGGTCACGCACCAACCCAGGTTCAAACCGCTTTGGGTATGGTTTTATCTAGCGCTACTAAAACTAAGCTAGCGGGTGTCTTTGGTTCCTATGGCTGGAGTGGGGAAGCCATAGACCTATTAGAAAGTAAGTTCCGGGATGCGGGTTACAAGTTTGGCTTTGAGACGATTCGGGTCAAATTTAAGCCTACAGACAAAGACCTCAAATACTGTGAAGAAGCCGGTACAGATTTTGCTCAAGCCCTGAAAAAAGCCAAAAAAGCCCGGAAACCCAAGCAACCTGCTGGTGAGTCTTCCGCTGCCCGCACGGAGCAAGCGGTGGGACGGTTGATTGGTTCACTGTGTGTTGTGACTACTAAACAACAAGACCTGACCGGAGCGATGCTAGCTTCCTGGGTATCTCAAGCTACCTTTACGCCTCCAGGGTTAACCGTAGCGGTAGCTAAAGAACGAGCAGTTGAGTCTTTGATGCACACTGGGGATAACTTTGTATTGAATGTGTTAGAAGATGGGAAACATTTACCCTTGATGAAACAGTTTCTTAAACCATTTGGACCTGGTGAAGACCGATTTGGTGGGATAAAGATCGAAGAATCAGAGAATGGTTGTCCAATACTAAGTGATGCCCTAGCTTATTTGGAATGTACTGTAGAAAATCGGATGGAATGTGGTGACCACTGGCTAGTTTATGGGGTAGTTAAAAATGGGAAGGTGCTATCTGATGGAGTAACTGCTCTGCATCATCGTAAGTCGGGAACCTATTATTAATAGGAGATAGTTTTTTGGTTTAAAGGGAACAGGGAACATAACTATATCTGTAAGCTATCAGCTATCAGCGTGTCGCGTATCAGCGTGTCGCGTATCAGCCTTTGGCTGACGGCTGACGGCTGAATGCTTAGCAGCTATCAGCTTTTGAATAAAAGAGGTCAGCATTATTTTAATCTCTATTACGTCGGCACCTCAAGTAGCGTGAGCTTTTAGCTCACGGCTGACGGCTGACGGCTGACCGCTGAATGCTTACCGATGTTTTAACCTTTACTTCGACTGCTATAGACCTAAAAAAAGTGATGCTCAGCAAAGAGTGTCGCTTTTTTTTATTAACCCTCAAACTATACCAGGATCATTATACTTCATAAAAATCTCCCCCGACTCCCGACTCCCTCGGTGCGCTTTCCGTTGGCGAATTAAATTCGCCACGGGTCGCACCGCTCCCGACTCCCGACTTCCAAATCGGACTATTTTTAACTACCTGTTATAATATTGCGGTAGCCAAGGACTAATCACAATGAAGTCTAAACTCAAATATATCCTGCGTTGCACGTTGTGTGGAAAAGACTATGAACCAGACCCTTTCCGCCTTTGCTGTGACGAAGAACATGAGCCATCCCTTCTGCGTGCTGTCTATCCTAACGAAAAGCTAGAAGTCAAAGAGAATCTCCCAGGTTTATTCCGATATATCGATTGGCTACCGGTTGATCGATACTTAGAGACAGAAGGTAAACCGATTACTTATCAAAGCAAAAATCTGGCTCACCATCTCGGATTAGATCATCTTTTCATTTGTTTCAATGGCTACTGGCCAGAGCGAGATGCTGATCTTTCTACTTGTTCGTTTAAAGAATTAGAAGCTTTCCCGATATTAGCTAGAATACCAGAGGATAACCCCAAAACCCTAGTCGTTGCTTCAGCTGGAAATACTGGCCGAGCGTTTGCTACGGTTTGCTCTAAGCTGAAGATTCCCTTTTGCTTGGTCATTCCAGAGCAAAATTTATCCGCCATCTGGTCAAAGGAGCCGTTTGATTCTTGTGTTCGTCTGATTGCTGTTGGTGGGAATAGTGACTACTCCGATGCCATTCGGATCGGAAAAATTATCAGTGAATTAGAGGGTTTCTTTCCGGAAGGAGGAGCTAAAAATGTAGCCAGACGGGATGGCATGGGGTTAACCGTTGTGGATGCTACAGTAACCATTGGGGAAATTCCTGATCACTATTTCCAAGCCGTAGGTTCCGGTACTGGTGGGATTTCAGCTTACGAAGCCAATCTCAGATTTTTAGCAGATGGCAGATTTGGCAACAAAAAAATGAAGCTTCACCTCTGTCAAAACATTCCTTTTACCCCCATGACCGATGCCTGGAAAGCAGGTAGTCGAGACATTACTCCTTTGAGCGAAATAGAAGCCAAAAAATCCATTAGTCAGGTTTCTGCAAAGGTACTTACCAACCGAAATCCGGCTTACTCTCTTGCGGGAGGACTTTATGAAGCATTGGCGGATACTGAGGGAGAAATGTATGGTGTGACTAATGACGAATCAGATAAAGCAACGGCTTTATTTGAGCAATTGGAAGGAATAGATGTTAGTCCTGCTGCCGGTGTTGCTACTGGTGCTTTAATTCAAGCAGTTGAAGCGGGGAAAATAGGTAAAAAGGACACCATTGTGCTCAATATTACCAGTGGAGGCTACAAACGGATGCGCCAAGATTATCCGTTACACTACCTCAAACCTGATTTAGTTTTTAAACCTGAAGAGATTGAGCCGGATTTTCTGGAACAGACCATTAGCAGTGTATCATAACGGTTTGCCAGTTAAACAGTTCAATATCCATGAAAACTTTATCCACTCTTGCAGTCCATCAACTCAAACCCTTTGGGGTGAAGCTGACGAACGTTGATCTTAATTCCCCAGAACAATGCGATCGCATTCGAGAGCTGCTCTACGAAAATGGGGTAGTGATCATCCCTCCTGACGGAGGCAGTTTCGGTGATCAACCAATCCAAGCTGATGCAAGTCTGTTAAAGTTGGCGGGGCTTTTCGGGAAGATCGAGAACTACCACCCAGTAAACGCACCCAAAGACAGCACTGGCAAGGTGCAAATTCTGGAAACCATGGGTGACACGGGGATTCCAGCGGATTCCTTCCTATTCCACTCAGATATGAGTTGGCGAATGAACCCATCCCGGGCCAGCGTATTATGTGGGTTTATCCTGCCTCCTAACGGTGGTAATACCTGCTTCCAAAATGCTAACCAAATGTACCGCAATCTCTCACCAGAACTAAGGGAGCAGTTGCATGGTATCAGCGCTCTCCACTCTCTCCAGAAGGGTTATGCCCGGGTCAACCGACCGGATGATGTGACTAATGACGTGCAGGCTATTCATCCGGCAGTGATTAAGCATCCCGACACAGGTGTGCCACTGCTCTATCTGAACTCAAATTTCACGGTGTCCTTGGTAGGAATGTCGGAAGAGGAGAGTACGGAACTTTTGAACCGCGTCTTTGAGCAAGCCAACCGTCCAGACCAGGTTCTTTGCCATTCCTGGACTAAGGGGGATGTGGTGATCTGGGACAACTTTGGAGTGCAGCACCTGGCTAGGGCAGACTACCTTGGCCTGCGCCGAATGCACCGGGTGGTGGCCCACGACCCCGATCTGCGGACAGAGCGTTATGTAGGGGAAACAGGGGATGCCAAGGAAACCATATAATATCGAGCACTACCTGAAGCAAGATGACAATCAGGCTGGTTACGGCGACAACAATTCAGACCAGTCAGCGGCCCAATACAACCAAGCACGCAGCCCCTTTGGGGTAAAAGAGATCTTGGGATTTGTCCGGCCAGGAGATATGGTGTTAGACGCTGGCTGCGGCACAGGGCAGCACGCACGATACCTTGCTGAGGTGGCGAGTAAAGTTGTGGGAATTGACACCGATTCCGCGCGGATTGCGATCGCCAAAGAACATTGTCAAGACTTGGACAATGCCAGCTTTGAGGTGGGTTCTGTCACCAAGCTTCCTTTTGAAGACGGTTCCTTTGACCTAGTGCTGTTGGCCCAAGTGCTACACCACCTTGGAGGGGAAGACGTCCATTCAGCATCTTTAACGGAGCAATGTGAGCAGGCGATCGGGGAAGCCAAACGAGTGCTGAAACCTAGTGGACGACTTGTACTTGTCACGACTAGCCGAGAGCAGCGTCGTAAAGCTTACTGGCATTTTAACCTATTTCCAGAATCAGCGTGGGAGCGTCTGGATTCGGTCTGGTCCGTGACCGAGGGTGTTTGGTTCACATCGCTGATGGAGAAAATGGGGTTCACCATGACTGGTAATGTAACCCCAGCGGAATCCCACTGGATTGAAGCCCAGGATGAACAGATGGTGAGGCTTAGCCTCGACCCTGGTTGGCGGTCAACAGATGTGGCATTTGCGTTGCTGACACCTGCTGAAATGAGCCAGTTTGTGGCTCAGGTCGAAGCGGTGCTAGGGGATGGCTCTGCAAAGGAGCTAATCAATGGAGCGATTGCGGGGCGTGCTTCCCATGGGGAGGCTACGGTATATGCCTATGACCTTAAATCTGACCTTTAAAGCCCTGTTGTGATTGTTGATATTTTCCTCAAGGTGGGGAAAATATCATTCAGTCAAGTTATTTTTTAGTTCCTTCGATCATCACACCAACAAAGCCCAAATCATGAGTTTCCATAGAAAATCCTACTGATTCAAGCAATTCCTGAAAATAGCTGAAAGGATAAGCATTAGGAAAATGGGAACCCCGTTCTAAAATCACTTGATTGCCATTGATCCTTTCTACTTTTAAACCGGTTTTAGCATAAAAGCGTAAGCGCTCATCCATGACTTCTTGAGCACATTTAAAAGTCGAAATAAATATCTTTTTGTCTACTAATTTTTCGAGATTATCGAAAATAATTTCATGAACTTCTTGAGGAATATTGCCGATGGTATTCCATCCCAGTAAAGCATGAGTAAACCTTTCTTGAACCAGAGTAGGTAAATGTTCCGCTCTTCCGAGAATGACTTTTACATTATCAAAAGTTGCAGTTGATTCTTTAGCTATGTTTACCAGTTGTTCGGCAAAATCAATTCCTGTGATCTTGCCGACAAGGGGGGCAAGATGACGAAGATAACGTCCCTCACCACATCCTACCTCCAGAACACTATCCACCCCTTCAAAGGTTCTCTTGATAAATTCTTCTTCTAACTTCTGATACTCCCTGACTCCTTCCGTCTCATTTTGAGGATCGAGCAAAGTCAATCCGATCCCTTCGTAAAAGTCTTTGCTATCTTTCATGATGTCTTCTATCCTTTAACAGCTTCACCTAGTGTACCAGCATGAAGAGTTTACCAGCATGAATGAAATTATGCAAAAACTTTTCTAGATCGGCTTTTTGCAGTTCAGGGTTAGCCAGCATTAACCGAATCATAACCAGACCTTGATAATGAGCATAGTTGACAAAAGCTGTTCCCGAATGAAATAATCGGTTGTGTATGTCTAGATTAAGCTGGTCTAATCTAGATTATCTTAACTCTGAACTTTAAACCCCTGTTGTGATTGTTGAGATGTAAGCTAATGCGCTACGCGCACGCTACTTGAAGTGCCGTCAGCTATCAGCTATCAGCTAATGCGCTACGCGCACGCGATCGCGTTCAGCTAGCAGGTGCTTTAACTACACGGGGTCGGATGAATAAAACGAGCAGGGATTTTCAACCAGCCGTACTAGCACTCCCCAGCTTGTTTACTACTTCCCGTTGATTAGCTGACCGCTGACAGCTGATAGCTGTTCGCGCAGCGTGCGCTTCGCGCATTAGCTGACCAGTTAAGTTATTTTTTAGTTCCTTCAATCATCACACCAACAAAGCCCAAATCATGAGTTTCCATAGAAAATCCTACTGATTCAAGCAACTCCTGGAAATAGCTGAAAGGATAAGCATTAGCATGATGCAATCCCCCTTCTAAAATTACTTGATTGCCATCGATACTTTCTACCTTAAAACCTGTTTTGTCATAATAGCGTAAGCGCTCATCCATGACTTCTTGGTTAGATTTAAACGTAGATATAAATACCTTTTTATCTACTACTTTTGCCAGGTTATCGAAAATAGCTTGATGAAGTTGTTGAGGAATATTTCCAATGGTATTCCATGCCAATAATCCGTAAGTAAACGTTTCTTGAACCAGAGTTGTTAAATGTTCTGCTCTTCCGGCTAAAATGGTGACATTATTAAAGGTAGAAGTGGAGTCTTTAGCTAAGGCTACAAGCTGTTCTGAAAAATCAATTCCTGTAATCTTTCCTACAATAGGGGCAAGCTTACGAACATAACGTCCCTCACCACATCCTACATCCAGAACACTATCTACCCCTTTAAAGGTTCTCAGTATAAAGTCATCCTCTAACTCCATATACTCCCTGATTCCTTCTGTCTGATTTTGAGGCTCCAGAAACTTTAATCCCATCCCTTCGTAAAAGTCTTTGCTATCCTTCATTAGTTTTTCTATCCTTTAACACTTTCAACTAGTTTACCAGCATTAAGTAAATTATGGAAAAACGTTTCTAAATCAGTTTTTTGCAGTTCAGGGTTAGCCAGGATTAACCGAATCATAACCAGACCTTGATAATGAGCATAGTTGACAAAAGCTGTTCCAGAATGAAATAATCGGTTGCGTATGTCTAGATTCAGCTGGTCTAACCCAGTAGCGTCAAGCGGTTCATCTTTGGGGATATAACGGAAACAAATATTCAAAAATTGTGGTTCAGCGATTAATTCTAAATTATCGCAACGGCGGATATACTCGGTGGCATAATTAGCTAGGTCAAATAAATGATTGACCAGCTGATCATAACCTTTTTTACCATAGTATTTCCAACACAGCCATAATTTGAGTGCATCTACTCTCCGACCACATTGTAACGACTTAGTCCCTAAATTGTATAAATCATTTTCATCATCATGGAATAGATAATCCGTACCTCCCCCAGAGCCAGCTTCTGACAATAGTCCTTTTTGTTTCACTAAAATAGCGGAACAAATTAAAGGAACTCCCATTAATTTATGGCCATCCCAAGTAAAGGAATCAACTAACTCACTTCCTGCTAACAAATGCTGGTGTTTTTCACTAAATAAAACCGGCCCACCCCAAGCCGCATCGACATGCAGCCACAAGCCATATTTCCTGGTAATTTCGGCAAGGGTCGGTAAGGGATCGAAGGCTCCTAAAACAGTTGTACCGGCAGTTGCACCCACAAAGAACGGTGTTTTTTCTTCTGACAAGCTCTGTTGAATGGCAGCTTCTAGTGCTGCGGGAATCATTTTGCCATCAACACCAGACTTAACCTTGACTAAATTTTTGATGCCAATCCCTAACAAATTAGCAGCTTTTAAATAGGAATAATGAGCTTGATCGGAAACAAAGGCGACTAACTGATTATTACCCAATCCCTGTAATTTAGCTTCCGGTAAAACTTGATGTCGTCCACAAAGCATTCCGATCAGATTAGCATTACTTCCTCCAGTTACCATCAACCCTTCAGCTTCCTTAAACCCCACTAAACTGGTCAATTTTTTAATCAATTCTATTTCCATCAGGGTGGCTACGGGGGCGACATCATAGGTGTGCATGGTAGTATTCGTGGCACTGGTAACCATCTCGGCTATTATTCCCGGAATACTAGACCCACTAAAAAGTAGATTAAAAAATTGAGTGCTACCGGTTCTAACGCTATAGTTCAGGTAAGATTCTACTATAGGAATTAACGCTTCTAAAGCGACTCCCTCATCGGGTAAGGTTAAATCGAGTTTTTCCTTAAGATCATTAGCGGTTTGATAATTAACGACGTTGGAATCCGGTTCCAAATTACCGTCTAAATAGTTGAGAATTATGGCAAGGGTTTTAGTCAGGGTTGTTTCTGTATCTTTCATAGGGAGTCGGGAGTGGGCAGTAGGGAGTAGTGGTTGGAAAAATTGACTCTATATTTATTATTGATTTTTACTATTAAAAACGCTATAAATGGATATATTATCGACGGTTATACTAGACTTTATTGTAAAAGTAACGAGCGGCAATGATATCATCATATCAGTTTTTTTATATTAAATCAAGCGAAAAAAAAATTAATTATTCTGTAAGGATTTAGCTATCAGCTATCAGCATTCAGCTTTGTGCTAAGGCTCACGGCTGAATGCTTACATAGTATTTTGGTTTATATCATGTCAGGATACCCTTAATTAAAATTTCCCCCATCTCCCCATCTCCCCATCTCCCCATCTCCCCATCTCCCCATCTCCCCATCTCCCCACCCTGCTACTCCCTACTCCCTAGCTCCATTAAAAACTGCTATAGTTATGACTAACGGTAAGACTTGGTGATAAAAACCCTGGGAGAGGATTTAATGAAACGACAAGTGAGACAACTTACCTTAGGAATGACTCTGATCGCTTTGTTGCTCGGGTCAGTTGCCTGTGAGTCAACCTCCTCTGTAAAAAAAACTAAAGTTCGTTCTGCCCATAGTAACTGGGTCGAGGAACAGTTTCAAACCCAAATCGTCAATATTGGTCTGGAAAAACTTGGTTATGAAATCGAAGAACCGAAAGAAATAACCTATCCGGTTATTTATGTGTCTGTGGCTAATGGCGACCTAGATTATAGTACTATCAACTATGAAATATCACATCTAGAATTCTTTAAAAATGCTGGGGGTACCAAAAAAATAGAGCGAGTTGGAGTTATTACTCCTGATGTGATACAAGGCTATCAAATCGATAAAAAAACGGCTGAGAAATATAACATTACTAACCTGGAACAATTTAAAGATCCAAAGATTGCGAAACTATTTGATACAGACGGCAATGGTAAAGCTAATTTAATCGGTTGTGATCCTGGTTGGTTTTGCGAAGTGATAATCGATCATCACCTCAAAGCTTACGGATTAGAAGATACCGTTGAACACACTAGAGGACAATACATTGTGCTACTCGCCGATCTTATGACTCGCTACAAACAAGGGGAAAGCGTTATTTACTATGCTCAGAATCCTCACTGGATATCTACAATATTAAAACCCGATCAAGATATAATTTGGTTAGAAGTTCCCTTTACCTCTCTTCCTGAATCCCAGAAAGATCTAACTGAAAAAGACACCTCTGTAGACGGAAAAAATCTGGGATTTACTGTCGATCGTCAGCGTATTGTTGCTAACAAGAAATTTTTGGCAGCTAACCCAGTTGCCAAACGTTGGTTTGAACTGGTTCAAATTCCGGTTGAGGACATTAACGTTGAAAGCCTAAAGATCAAAGAGGGTGAGAGCAGTCCAGAAGATATCCGTCGCCATGCTAAAGAGTGGGTTGAGAAGAATCAAGAGTTGTTTGATAACTGGATAGAAGAAGCAAAAAAGGCAGGAGGGGATTCTATTTAAAGTGAAGAGGCAATAGGCAAGAGGGAATAGGGAGTAGGGAATAGGGAGTAGGAAGTAGGGAAAAATTTTGTGTACTTAATAGCTATTAAAAACGCTAGATAATTTAAATTACATCTAAGCATTCAGCCGTGAGCTTTTAGCTCACGCTACGCGAACAGCTGTCAGCCTAATCCTTAAAATAAACCTCGTTCGCGTAGCGTGCGTGGCACAGGCTAGAAGCCTGTGAAGTAGCGCATTAGCTGTTCGCGTAGCGTGCGTGGCACAGGCTAGAAGCCTGTGAAGTAGCGCATTAGCTAATACCTGAATGCTTACTAGCAATGTTACTGTCCAGGTGGGAAATCAGCTAGTTGCTTAGCATCCGTGATCACGATTTGAGGCTTCCCATCCTGATTGGGAGGATAGAGACTAGCAGTTCCAGTCACATACACATAGCCTCGACCGGATTTGGCATAGCGGGTTTCAATTAGTCCCAATATGGTTTGAGCTGCTTGGGAATCCCGATCGGGAATCCAGAGATTAAACCGGTGAAATCTTGACCCAGCATAGATCAGAGCACCATTACCAGGCCATTTATTAATCCCTCCTTGCAGGTCACACAATACCGTGATTTGGTTGCTAGCTTTAGCCGCTTCTACGATCTCATTGTAGTTTAGACGCACCGATAGCACCCCGGCTTGACTGCCTGCGTTACGGTAGTCTTCTACCACCTGGTTTCGTAGATACCACCAAGGAATCAGGGTGGTATAGTCTCTGCTCTTTCCACCGGCATTGGTAGCTGGATCCCAAATCCCTATACCTTTTGCTTGAGCCTCCGCCTCCGCCTCCATAAACTCGCGGTGATAGAGGCGCGACGAGCCATATTTTACAAAATAAGGGCTCCAGCCTTCCCGCACAATGCGCACATTAAAATTCTCCTGCTCTCCGGCTTTGTAGATATAACAGAGCAATCGCCCATAATTGCCCCGATGTTTCACCAGGCAAACCTCCACCGGATCGTTGGTGTCGAATTCAAGATCCACCCATACATCCTGATTGGGTATCCCTTGCTCGTTTGTCCCGAAATACTCCTTCGCCCATTTTGAGGCCAGGATGCCAGCGTTGGTTATCGGTTTACTGCCAGCGCGCTGACTTTCCTCTGTGTCAAGACAAACAAACCGAATTGATTCTTGCTCATTATCCAAGAGTATCTTGATTGTGTCACCGTCAACAACTTTGATCAGTTTGATATTTTTGATGACTGTACCTTTCATTAGCTCTCCTCTTTGTTGGTCAACCATGAAATGAGGGATTAGAATTGCTTGTTGTTTGAGGTGCAGCGCCAGAATATATAATGGGTGTGAGATAACTGTTTTTCTGACCTTTCCTATAGGATATCATGTTTTTGCAAATCTAATTCGGTCAGTGGAGTTTCATCTCCAGTTTGATGCTGGTTAAGGCTCCTTTATTAGGGAGCAGGGAGCAGAGAGCAGGGAGCAGGGAAAAAATTTTGTGTACTTCATAGGTATTAAAGACGCTAGATAAGTAAAATTACACCTAAATATAAGAATATAAGTAGAGTTTAGGACATAGTATTTTGGTTTATCTCATGTCAGAATACCTTTACTTAAAATCTCCCCATCTCCCCATCTCCCCATCTCCCCATCTCCCCACCCTCCCTACTCCCTACCCCATTGAAAACTGCTATAGTTATGATTGACGGTAAGACTTGGTGATAAAAACCCTGGGAGAGGATTTAATGAAACGACAATTGAGACAACTTACCTTAGGAATGACTCTGATCGCTTGCTTAATGGGTTCAATTGCCTGTGAGTCAACCTCCTCTGGAAAAAAAACTAAAGTTCGCTCTGCCCATAGTAACTGGATCGAGGAACAGTTTCAAACTGAGATAGTCAATATTGGTTTGGAAAAACTTGGTTATGAAATCGAAAAACCCAAGGAAATTGACTATCCTATTATTTATGTGTCTGTGGCTAATGGCGACCTAGATTATAGTACTATCAACTATGAAAAATCACATATAGAATTCTTTGAAAATGCTGGGGGTGGCAAAAAGTTAGAGCGAGTTGGAGTGCTTACTCCTGATGGGGTACAAGGCTATCAGATCGATAAAAAAACGGCTGATAAATATAACATTACTAACCTGCAACAATTTAAAGACCCAAAGATTGCGAAACTATTTGATACAGACGGCAATGGTAAAGCTAATTTAATCGGTTGTAATCCTGGTTGGTTTTGCGAAGTGGTAATCGATCATCACCTCAAAGCTTACGGACTAGAAGATACCGTTGAACACATTAGAGGACAATACATTGTGCTACTGGCCGATGTTATGACTCGCTACAAGCAAGGGGAAAGCATTATGTACTATACTTATCAACCTCACTGGATATCTACAATATTAAAACCCGATCAAGATATAATTTGGTTAGAAGTTCCCTTTACTTCTCTTCCTGAATCCCAGAAAGGTCTAACTGAAAAAGACACCTCTGTAGACGGAAAAAATCTGGGATTTACTGTCGATCGCCAGCGCATTGTTGCTAACAAGAAATTTTTGGCAGCTAACCCAGTTGCCAAACGTTGGTTTGAACTGGTTCAAATTCCGGCTGAGGACATTAATGTTGAAAGCCTAAAGATCAAAGAGGGTGAGAGCAGTCCAGAAGATATCCGTCGCCATGCCAAAGAATGGGTGGAAAATCGTCAAGAGTTGTTTGATAGCTGGGTAGAAGAGGCAAAAAAGGCAGGAGGAGATTCTATTTAAAGGGAATAGGGAATAGGGAATAGGGAATAGGGAATAGGGAATAGGGAATAGGGAATAGGGAGTAGGGAGTAGGGAGTAGGGAGTAGGGAGTAGGGAGTAGGGAGTAGGGAAAAAATTTTTCTATCTCATCGGTATGAGAAAGGTTAAATAAGTTAAATTACATTAACAAAAAAAGCGATCGCATAACTTTAGCGATCGCTTTTTTTGATTACCCCTAAAACTCCCCAAAAAAAAATTTCAAAACCCTTGACAAACTATTTTGTTATCGTTATCATTATTGTAATAATGATAATGATAACGACGAATTCAATCTTTGATTCATGTCAAAAAACCCAAACCTAAAAAAACAACCTGTTGAGCACACTCTAAAGCGATGCAGCGCGGTCTTGGGGGTTTCCCCCATGAGCGACTGCATCAAGACAAGGCTCTCGTCAAGCAGTAATTCATAGTATGCACATGCTTTATACACTTGGCTATGCCGAGATTTGCGAGTGGAGCCCTCTGGAGCCAACTGGTGTTCCAGACGAAGTGATTACGACAATGATGAAGTATTGGCTGTTGCCATAACACCTTAAAAAATTTCTGGGGGGAAAATCCCCCCAGGGCACAGGCTCCGGTCTGTTCGGGCAGCGTGACCTTTGGCCAATCAAATAAGATCACATCAGGTTAGGTTTGGGATCTGACTGACATCAAAATTTCAATCCACTTACTGTGGCATTGAAAAAGCCGTGGACATTATGTCTACGGCTTTTTTTTTACTATATTTGGGTTGATAATGCGGGTTTATTAAGACTTCAACTTTATCAAGTTAGTGCTGATTAGTTTAAGACTTATAGCATTTCGATTTGAGTTGTGAACATACTACCTTATGGAAATCAAAGAAGTGTGTTTATAACTATATACAAACGCTATATCATCCATTAAAATCCAAAGAGAATCAGTGGTCTAATATCAAAGCCTCTAGGACACCTTTTTCAACCATATCCAGGTTGAGAATGTAATCAATTTTATCAAAGGTATCGCGAAGAGGTCTTTTAGCTGTTAGCCAACCAAAACCATCGGTAATCCAGATAAATTCGTGACCATCTTGTTTCCACTGTAAAAATATCTCGCTATACTCACCAGCTGTCGCTTTTAGTTTAGAGCCACCACCTCTATAAAAGTTTGTTTCGATTAAAGCGATGCAGCGCGGTCTTGGGGGTTTCCCCCATGAGCGACTGCATCAAGACAACCAGTTTCTTAGGAGTATTAATTGCAAAATCAATCGTTTTAGACGCTTTTTTGATGGTAAGGTGTTTACCAAATTCTGATCTGATGCCATCTGACTTAGCCTGCGGGATGTACTGAAATCCATGACGAGTACAGATAGAATTGACAAAGTACTCGACGATGTCTTCCATGGCTTTACCGCCCCGGTTTTTGCGAGCATTTGTATCTAGACCGACCTCGACACCGATAAAGTAATCTGTTAGGGACTTGATACGTCTTGAGGTGATTTGCTCTAGGAAACCTAACTCCTTTAGGAAAACAATAGCTTTATCAATATCTTCTTCTGTTAAATTTTCTTTCTTTTTAAAACTGAAATTATCATAGTTAAATTTTACTGATTGATAGTCGGTTAAAATCTGAAACTTCTGATCACGACAAGCTAGCAAGGCTGGAATGATAGAGATTAGCTTTGGATGTTCTCTGAATAACACTCTTGCTTCTTCTTCAAGATTATCCTTGCCCACAAGATAGTTCAAAAGATTGAGACTAATCTCAATATCTCTAACATTTTTCCCAACCTTATTCCAATTTACGAAATAATCCCATTTCAAAATAGAGGGTTTCAGGGTTGCCATCACATACTCGAATACGCTGTCAGAGTCATTACAGCCAAGATTTTCCCTAAATACAGAATGAAATTTCATCGGATTTGTCCTGTGTCCTATGTCATTTGTCCTTTTTGAATAAAATAACCAATGGTAAAATTATTCCCCCTCTCCCCCCTCTACCTTCTTATAGTTACTCCTATAGTTACATGATTGCAATGCTCCTTTTTCAGATTGCTTTGAATGTTAATTCAATAGTTAGTAACCAGAAGTTCCCTAATTTCTCCTCTGCTATTTCCTTTTGAGTTTATTCTACGGGATGCCGATACTCGCTCGATCTTAAACCCTTGATATAAGTCATCGAAAAACAAATCATCAACATAGTTAGTTGGATCAGAATTGCTGAGCATTTGATGGGCTCCTGCCTGATCAGTTTTCACAAACACATCCCGTAAACGACGCTGCTCACTATCATCAAAGTCTAGGGAATGATAGGAATTGAAATTGGAGGTTTTGCTGATAGGACGATAGGGAGGATCATAGTAAATAAAGGTGCTATGATCAGCATATTTCAGAACTTGACTAAAGTCCCTTTGTTCTATTTGAGCAATTTCGAATAGCTTGGAGACAGCTCGCAGATTATTGGCATTCAGAATTTTAGGATTTTTGTATCGTCCCACTGGCACATTAAATTCTCCTTTGCTATTGACCCGATACAGACCGTTAAAGCAAGTTTTATTCAGAAAAACCGTTATGGCAGCTCGCTTGCTCCAATCGGAATCGTAACCGTTAGCATCTATATGTTTATCAAACCTGTTATATTTGTTACGATATTCGTAGTATAATTCTTTCCGACGTTGATCATCTTGGGGTAGGTATGTATTACTAAGCTTTAACAGTTCTTTGATCAGTGATTCAACATCCTGTTGGATAACCTTATAAAGGATAATCAGCTCAGGATTGGTATCGAATAGATAAGCTTTCTGGATATCGAAACTGTTGACAATATCGAAAAAAACTGCACCTCCTCCCACGAAGGGCTCGATATAAGTCGTCAGACTTCCCTTGCGTAGCTTTGGTGAGTATCTCTCTCGAAGTTGTGGCAGAAGCTGCGTTTTGCCACCTGCCCATTTTAGCACAGGAGATGCTAATTCTCTTTCTTTTTTTATTGGGTGCTGTATTAGGGTAAATGGTTCAGATTCTGTTAAAATAGCCACGTTGATAATCATTAAAATTGCAGACAATCAATATTGTATAGCATTTTTATTTGAGATGTAAACCTAGGATTAATATAACAAGTAAACAGGGAACAGATAACAGGAGTCAAACTATGCCGGTTTTTTTTGATTTAATGCTAAATAAGCATTGGATTTATGATATATTAATCAAGGCTATATATCCCTCAAATATTATTATTTGAGGAACCATACCATATAACTTGTATATAGTAAATATTTTTTCAAAAAAAGTAAGTATTTAAAATCATTTATTGTTGATATTTAAAAATCTCTTAATTTATATCAAATCTGGATAATTTTCCATACTTACAATATCCATAAAAAATCTTTCTCCCCCTACTCCCTACTCCCTCGGTGCGCTTTCCGTAGGCGAATTAAATTCGCCACGGGTCGCACCGCTCCCTACTCCCTCTTCCCTACTCCCTGCCCGCACCGCTATCACCAAGAACAGCTACCAAAATTCGGAACAATTCTTCTAAATCAGCTGGAACACGGTAAAGATTCAGGTCTTGAGTAACTTGTTTATGCTCTCGGTGCAAAAGCCCAAATTGCCAGATATCCCCTGTAGAAACAGCACCCTGTAAAATCAATTGGTCAGCGTCACTCCATAGATCGAGAGCAATCAGTTCTACAGCAAGTTGGGTAAAGCCTCTTTGGATATTAGCATTTTTGGCTTCTATTACCAGCAGTTTACTATCTGTATAAAGATAATAGTCTAGATAACCTTTCAAGTATTCTGTAACAGTTAGGGGATATTCGATTCTTAGCTGTGCTTGAGTATAGTGGACTAAATCAAGCAAGATCGGAGCGATTAGTAATTCCCGTCGAGCTGTTTCACTGGTTAAACTAACATAGGGTAAGCTTTCTTCAATTCTAGATTTGAGACTAGGGAGTCGGTCTAGTTTTGTCGTAGACTTTTCTAAAGTCAAAGAGCTTCGCTTCAAGGTATAGCCAAATTCCGCCAAAATGTCTTCTGGCTCAACGACCATATCAAAATAACTTCTAAAGGTATAAGATTTACCAGGTTGGAGGATGGGAATTTTGTTCATTATTAAGATAGGGAGTCGGGAGTGTGGGGGGATGGTAAGATAGGGATATAGGGAGATGGGGAGATTTTTATTAAGGGTAATTATCCTGAAATTATCTAATTTTAATTATCTATATAATTGATAATTATATCATGAACAATTTTGCTGATTTATCATAATATCAAACACTCTTTGGATCTCTTGACGACTACTCCCCGCTCCCTACTCCCTTTTCAAGTGCTTAATCCGATCACAAAGAGTGCGATCGCGTTTTTCTAGCTCAGCATTTGTGCTCAAATAATCCTGGAGCCAATCACAACTATAGGTTAGGACTTGATCAAGATCCAGGACTTGATCCACATTCCACAAAATCACGTTATAGCAGAAGTCATTTGTCAGAAGTCATTTGTCAGAAGTCAAACTCTTGCGCTTCTTGATGCAGTCGCTCATGGGGGAAACCCCCAAGACCGTAATGGTGCGCTTGACCTTGGCGAATTAAATTCGCCACGGGTCGCACCTCTGCATCGCTTACAAAGGGTGTGAGACTAATGTCGATGTCCTAACTGCCCTGGCGACTGCTATACTATCAGCACTGGCAGAAGCTAGAATTTCCCCATCTTGGCTGAAGGCGATGCCCTCTACCTCATCCTGATGTGCGGTGAGGGTAGTGAGCAAGGTACCATCATTCTTCCCCAAGGGGACTCCCGTTATAGTCGTTCGCGCAGCGTCTGGCACTGCCAGTAAGACAAGCGCGGGAGGGGAATTGGGGACTGAAAATGTTGCGTATCATTGAAAATTTGTGCTATAATAAACACAAAAACATCAAGCGAGAGTTAGCCACTTAATTTATTCAGTGGGCGGCGTTCGCGTAGCGTGGCCAAAGGCCAGCGTACCGGGATTTATCCCGGCTATCGTGTTAAACTAGAATAGTAAGTAAGAACAAGGTTGGTTACGTTGATTTTTTGCGCTTTTCGGTGAAATCCCAGCCAGTAAGAGACGGGGTAAATCCTACTCCTCAAGGAACAGGCAAGCAATGCAGCAAAAAGGACCTCTGCATCGCTGCTAGAAGGTCTAATGATTCGCCAGAGCATTTTCTCAACTTTCTCAACTTGAGTCTGGGTATTTGCCTTTGCCCCAGCTAACTGTTGCAGTTTGTTCCAAGCCTTGATGGCTACGGGCATCTGCCCAAGCTAGGGCATCGAGTAAGGCTTGACCAGGCAATAGTCTCGATTCATCCTGACAATCACCATTGAACCAAGCTCTTAGACTTGTAGCATAGGGACGAAGATTTGATAGTTGCTTGCTGACCCAATCACAGTTGAAAACAGCAGCATAAATGGGGTTGCGGACCTTAACCTTGCCCTCAGTCTTGACCACTAATCCCGACAGTAGCAATTCCATTTGTTCCCAACTGTCATCTGCTGCTACTGCTCCCTGTTGCAGAATTTGCTGATAAAGTCCTAATAACCGCCCAGCCCGTTGCTCATTACTGAGAATGCGATCGCGTATGGTCCTGAGATGCTCTGGTTCATCTTGGACTTCCCAGTTGTCGATAATCCGCCTATCCACAAGAGACTCAAGGGATTTGCCATTGACAGTACCATTCTCTATATCCTCTAGAATCAGCTGACATAGCTTTTGAGTCAGTAAAGGCTGTCCTCCCGTAAACCCCAAGATTTCCCTAAGTAAGGCTTTGGGATTGCTAACCATTCCGTTAAATCCTAGCCCTAGGGGTTTGGCTTCTTCCAGAGTAAATCCACATAACTCAATCCCCCGTCCGATATTAAACGGAGTGCGTTGCTTATCTACGATCAAATCCGAGGGAGTGGCTACCCCTAACAAGACAAAACTGAGGCGTTGGTAGGCTTGGTTTTCTGTGCGCTTGTTGTAGCAGGCTCGGATCAGGGCAAAAAAATCTTCAATCGGAAACGATAAACCCAGAATGCTATCGATTTCATCAATAAAGATCACCAAATTTCCCTCAACCTCTGCCAGTAGCACCTCCTCAATAAAATCACTCAGACGCTTGACTGGGGATAGATCAGAGCGTGAGCGCCACCAAGCGCGTAAATTGACCTGGAGGTTGAAGCTGCTCACCAGACAGCGTAATATACTAGCATACCACTGGTCTGCTGTCAAATCTTGGGTACCAATTTCCGTCAAATCAACGATTCCACAGTGGATGCCTATTCCTTGTAATCGGTGAGTAGTTTGCACCCTCAAAGAAGACTTACCCATTTGCCTGGAGGTAAGGACATAGCAAAACTCACCGGCTACCAGAGCCTGATACAAATCCTGATCTGCTTTACGACGCACATAGCAGGGGGTATCAGGGGGTAAACTCCCGCCAACTTGATAGTTGTGCTTTTTCATAACTTCCAGGCATCCATGGGTTTTAGCCCAGGTGAGTACTAAAGTACTGACGATACAAATCACAACTAGGTACAGCCCCCTGTTTGTGGAGCTGTACTAATCCTAAACTTTGCAACTTAAAGGCTAGCTTTTGCTCTAATTCCACTGGCTGGGATGACATCACTACTTTTCCATAGGCTGCGACCAGTTGTGGATATTGTTGTAGATTCCACCATTGTCGTCGAAGGTCATCATGATAAATCCCCGATTCCCTTGCTGCTGAATTCAATAACTCTTCAAAGGTAACGTCACCGCGCCTAAGATGATATAACGCTACCCTTAAAAGACAAGGATTTCCTCCTACTTTAGCCATAATTAAAGATACGTGATCGACCCTCGAATCATCAGTACCCCAATCGATTCCGTGGCGACGGGCTAATTCTTGCACTTGGGCCTTGGTAAACTCTGGCAATTCAATGGATAATCCCACATTAAACGGCGATTGGTGGATATGTAAGGCAATATAAACGTCAGTAGAATGTATAATAATTAAGCGCAGTTTTTGCCAAATTGTGCTACCAGTTACACCGTATTTGGCTTTTTCATACCAAGCTCGCAGCAAACCGAGGAAATCCGTGGCAATAGCAGGGTAATTAAACAACAGGTTGACCTCATCTAATGCCAATACCATCGGTGTATCTATTTCTTTTAATAGATAATTCTCGAAGTAATCTGTGGTATTACCACTGCTGCCAAAGATATCATCCCAATAATCATTTAGTCGATTTGGTAATTCTAGGCTACGAGTGACTGTGGCACAGAACCATTGTAAAAATCGTTCTAAATCCGTAAAGACATTGGCATCAGCTTGCTGCAAGCTCAGAGCGACTGTGCGGAAGCCAGATGCTCTAGCGTGATCAAGAATCCTCACCATCAGGGAGGTTTTACCCATCTGTCTAGGGGCTTTAATTCGGATTAATGCCCCTGGCTGCAACACTGTTTCGTAACATAGAGAGTCATTGGGGGGACGCTCGATATAAAAAGAAGAATTGAGAGGGACCACACCTCTAGGTAATTCGAACTCTGTAGGTAATTCCAGCTCGACCTCTGGCAACTCCTGAAGCTCGACCTCTCGTAATCGGTCCCTGATCACAGAACGAATGTTATTTTTTGTGATCTTCTCTCCAAACACCTCTGACAGGATATGCCATAAGCGGGAGCCAACCACCCGAATGTAATCGGCGTCGTAACCAGACCCCTCAGCAATCTCTTGATAAGTTTGTCCTGACCAACATTGGCGGAGCACCAGTTCTTGAACTGCGTTTAAGCGTTCGGGTTTGATGACCGTATCCACCATCGCCAATGCTTCTTCAACACTCATTACTTTTTATTATGTAATCAATTAGAATTATTTATTACTTTTTCTCACAGACAAAGCCACATTGCCGATTTACCTTAAAGTCAGGGATCGCAAATCGTCCTTTAGGGTTAACACCAAGCCAGCGATCAATAGCCGATCGCTGGCTACCTACTTCAAGGGGGATCAGCTTCCCTAGTCAACCAGGCTTAAGCAATTAAGCCATCTAAAAACTACCTATACGGGTTAAAGGGTAACAGTTAAAACTACCTCGTAATTGTGGGCATCCAAGAATAGGGCATGGGATTTACCCCTAGTCCATGCTCTATTTTGTTTTCCCTAGTTAACTAATCTAGTTAACTAATGGTTAACTAAGATGTTCCATCACTGATCCACGGTAGTGCTCCACGGTGGCTAGCGTTCTCTTGAAGTTGGGTTTTCGACAGTTGGCCGTTGCTTGTTTATCGTCCACATTCACTCAACATTCAACAGTCCCACCTCTGATTTAAACGGTATAACCGCAACTTAGGATGACCCCAAACAGCGTTATTGATTTGCTTAGTCAAACCATCAGTAAGGATGTTCATCGTTAACAACCATTAACAAAATTGAGCTTAAAGAATAGGGTAAAAGGTTAACTATACCACAGCTTTTGCCTTTTGGGTTTCCTTTTGGGTTTCCTTTTTGGCTCAATTATCAATGAGTAACTCAATTGAGCTAATTCAGGGTGATAGAGAAAGTAGGTGTTCGCTAGAAGTAACAATGATCAGCAAGATCAGCAACCTGTACAAAGGTTTCAGGATTCTACCTTTAATGACCTCCTGATTCCCTGGCTCAACGCAGATAGTTTTAGGAGACGGTTGAGGCAAGTAATCCAGAGGTCAAAGTGGTATAAGGGTTATCGATTCGCCGTCTTATTGGTGGCTTTGGAACGTTTTAAAGTCATTCAGTTTAGTATGGGACGGCAGGTGGGAGCAAAATTGCTAAAGGCTTTTGATTCTCGCTTGACTGATGCCCTGAATTCTACCGTTAACTATACCGTTAACTATACCGTGGCGCGGTGGTCCGAAGATGAATTAGCTATCTTACTCAAAGACATTAACGATGTCAGTGAAGCTACCTTGGTAGCAGAACAGATTGGCACTAGCCTGCGGACGCCTTTTTCGATTGATGACCATGAGATTTTTTTGAGTGCCAATATTGGAATTGCTAGCAATGACAGGGATGATTACCAAGCCTCTGCTTTTCTTGACAACGCCAGTCTAGCTCTTTATCGAGCCAAAATGGAGAGTAACACTGGCTATAAGCTGTTTACCCCTGCCATGCGCACCCGGAGTATAGAGCGGTTGGAGTTAGAAGATAGTTTACGCTTGGGTATTAAGCGCGAAGAATTGCGGCTTTATTACCAGCCAATTGTGTCTCTTGAAACCCATAAGCTGGCTGGCTTTGAGGCACTGGTGCGGTGGGAGCATCCCGAACGGGGACTGCTGTTGCCAGCAGAGTTCATTCCAGTGGCAGAAGAAACAAAGCTGATTGTGCCACTGGGTTGGTGGGTACTACGCCAGGCTTGCCAACAAATGTGGCAGTGGCAACAACAGTTTCCCCAATATCAGGATTTAACGATCAGCGTTAACATCTCCAGCTTACAATTATCCCAACCGGATCTAATCGGTAAAATCGACACAATTTTGTGGGATTCTGGTCTCGATGCCCAGAGTTTGAAACTAGAGATCACAGAAAGTTTACTGCTGGAAACCACTGCAGTGGTTCTGTTGGAGAAACTCAAACAGCGACAGATTCAGTTGTGCATTGATGATTTTGGGACTGGTTATTCTGTCTTAAGTTACTTGCCAAATTTACCGATAGATATATTAAAAATTGACCGCTCTTTTGTAAAAGGTATGAGTGATGATCACAAACATGGGGAAATTTTGCGGTGGATGGTAAAGTTGGCAAACGACCTCGGCATAGATGTAGTAGCAGAGGGAGTGGAAACTGAAAAGCAATTGGCACAGCTTTGTGATTGGCGTTGTCAATATGGACAGGGGTATTGGTTTTCTAAGCCTTTAAATCCCGAAGCTACTGAAGCCTGGTTAGAGACTCTAAGTGTGGGGAGATGGGGAGATGGGGAGATGGGGAATCGGTAAGTTAGAAGTTAGAAGTTAGAAGTTAGAATTTAGAATTTAGAATTTAGAATTTAGAATTTAGAATTTAGAATTGGGAATCGGGAATCGGGAATCGGGAATCGGGAACTTCGGATCAAGGAAGATTAGAACAGCAGAGGATTTCTTGGTGTGATCAGAAATCAGGATTGGGTTTGATGATCGACTGCGCGTTTATGATACTGTTTATGATACTTATGAGGTACATTCAATTTTCCCATAGGCCACTCCCGACTCCCGACTCCCGACTCCCGACTCCCGACTCCCGACTCCCGACTCCCGACTCCCGACTCCCGACTCCCGACTCCCGACTCCCGACTCCCGACTCCCTAATGATTCCCAACGCCGAACGATACTGGCTCACAAATGCCCATGTACCATTTTGCCTACTGGAAAACAGCAAGGTTTACCATCGGAACGAGCAGGGTTTGTGCTTAGTTGATATTGAAATTAATCAGGGAGCCATTGCTGGAATAGTGCCAAAGGCGATTGTTCCCAAGGGGCAGCAAAACACGATGCTCGAAAAGAGCCGTTATGGGATTGACCTTGGCCAAAAGGCCACGCTACGCGAACGGTCACGCTACGCGATCGCAAACAGTACCGAAAACAGTATCGCAAACAGTGTTGAAGCTAGCACAGATACCAGTAACATACCTAGTGACATCCCCAGTATAAATCTCCGGCAAGGACAAGTATGGCCGTGTTTTCTAGATATACACACCCATCTGGATAAAGGTCATATTTGGGAACGGTCTCCCAACCCTGATGGTACTTTTAATAGTGCCTGTCTGACCGGAGATGCTGATGCCCAAACCTATTGGCAACGGTCAGATTTATATCGGCGCATGGAATTTGGACTCAAATGTAGCTATGCTCATGGCACCAAAGCTATCCGCACCCACATTGACTCGGTTGGAGAACAAAGTGCGATTAGCCTAGGCGTTTTCCAAACCCTCCAGAAAGAATGGCAAGACAGAATTACCCTACAAGCAGTGTCTATAGTTACTCTAGATTACTATCAAACTGCCGGTGGCATTACCTTAGCCGATCAAATTGCTGAAATCGGAGGCATACTTGGAGGGGTAGCTTATAGCAACCAAGACCTGGATGCTCAACTCGATACTGTTTTCTCCCTAGCTAAGGACAGAAACCTCAACCTAGATTTCCATGCTGATGAAAATGGTAATCCCGATTCCCATTGTTTACGAAAGATTGCCCAAGCTGCGATTCGTCATCAGTTTACCGGAAAAATTATTTGTGGTCACTGTTGCAGTTTGGCCATGCAACCCTTAGAGGAGGTTGCGGAAACTCTCAAGTTGGTCAAAGCAGCAGGAATTGCCATTGTTAGCTTACCGATGTGCAATCTTTATCTACAGGATCGACAGGCTAACTCTACACCTTCCTGGCGGGGAGTCACCAGGCTCCATGAAATTAAACAACAGGGTATTCCGGTAACCTTGGCTAGTGATAATTGTCGAGACCCCTTTTATGGATTTGGGGATCATGATGTATTAGAAGTCTTTACCCAAGCCGTAAGGATTGCCCATTTAGATATGCCCATCGGTGATTGGCCTTGTGCAGTAACCAAGACAGCCGCTGATTTAATGGGTTTACCTGACATGGGTAGGATTGGAGTGGGACTCCCGGCAGATTTGATTTTGTTTAAGGGACGCCATTTCAGTGAACTTTTGTCCCGTCCCCAGCATGACCGAATTATCTTGCGTCAGGGTCAGCCAATTGATACTAGGTTGCCGGATTATGCTGAGTTGGATGATTTATTGAATTTAGAATTTAGAATTTAGAATTTAGAATTGGGGAATCGGGAATCGGGAGTCGGGAATCGGGAATCGGGAGTCGGGAATCGGGAATCGGGAATCGGGAGTCGGGGCAACAGATGTGTAGGGTGTGTTAGGGGCGGGCTTGCCCTAATTTTCCACTTCGTCGCCAGTATTAGAATAGCCCGCCCCGTAACGCACCACCAAGTAGAATGCGCGAATTGGGAATTTAGCAACAGATGTGTAGGGTGTGTTAGGGGCGGGCTTGCCCTAATTTTCCACTTCGTCGCCAGTATTAGAATAGCCCGCCCCGTAACGCACCACCAAGTAGAATGCGCGAATTTAGAATTAGGAATTTAGAAAAAATTATCTGTACCTGATAACTATGAAAATTGCTATATAGCAGTTTTCAACAATTCCTTAGCCCATATCCGATTTGTTTCTGATAAAGCTGGTACTGGCTCTTGGTCATAATCGAGTTGATAATCATAACCCCCTCGCTCATAAACACTACTGATTATACCTTGTAAATCCACTATCGGTTCAGAATCTTCTGGACGTAACGGTAGGGAAAAAGTTGGTAGTTGCTCTGGGAGATTACAAGTATATAACTCTGCTCGTGGGCGATGCTCCTCTCGACTAACCAAAACCCGATAATCGCTTTCAATAGTATTATCTAAGAGTGGCATTGGTTTCCAGCCTCTGAGCAAATCGATCTCCACTAAATTGGTCAAACTTCCTAACACCCGTTGGCGTTTTTTCAGGTAAGTTTCTCTTCCTTCACCAGAGCGCTTATTTACTGGAGATAAAACTTCGATAGCGGTTACCACAGCACCGGTAGTCATATCTCTTACTTCCAAATACCCTTGTTTGATTTCTTCAGGCATAGGAACGATTACTGTTACCGGTTTTGTGGTTGGTGACGCAACAGCAACCTTAGAGGATATCTGAAAAGTTTTTTGATACTGAATTTTGCCCCCCTAGCCCCCCAACTTTGGGGGGAACAAGAGTCAATTTGCTTCTAAAAGTCCCCCAAAATTGGGGGATTTAGGGGGCTTGGATGTAGCAAATGAGACTTCTCAGACAACCTCTTAGAGGTGGGAGAATCTTCAGTATTGGGTTGACGTTTAACAGTAACATCAGGAATTCCCACTAATAAGACGTCATCTTGGTTACTTTTATTAACCTGATAAATTCGCTTTTCAATAGCTACTTTATACTTCGGACGTACCTGAGGAATTAAAG
>NZ_JAAHHE010000329.1:0-6586 GCF_010692525.1 Moorena sp. SIO3B2 | reverse complement strand
AAATAAGATATAGATTAGAGCCTTTGTTCTGCTGGTAAAAATAGATGCCATCAGTAAAGCCTTCTACTCCCACTAATTGTCTCCACTTTTTTTCCCACTTAAGGATCGCATCTTGAGCTTGATTATAGACAGAGGTTGATGAAGGAATTTGTTTTGCCAAGTTAATTGCTAATTTATAATTATCATCAACTGGTTTCAAATTTTGAGCTTTTATTACTTTCTCTGCTTGAGCCAACTGTCCTTGAGCACACTGATTTAGAAAAGCTCTTGCATTATAAGAGTTGTGAGAACTTTCAGGAATTTCTAGAGCTTTGTTCATACACTCCACAAAGTTTTTATTTATGATCAGGTCTTCCATCGTTTCCACAAATAGTTGCTCTTGATGAGATAGCCATTGCTGATAGCCAAAAATGGCTGCCTTACCAGTAATGAAAAGTGTTGCAATACCGATTCCTATCCATAAAAAATTCTTAACTAAAGATCTAGGTGGATTCTCCGGGTTTACTGACTTGTGATCTTGTTTGTAATTTTGCATATGATGGCTATAGTATTTATATGTCTAAAGATTCTAACCACTCCTCAAGTGATTGAAAAGGATCTGATCCCTTAAAGGTCATTCCTTACAACTTCAGATTTCCCTGCTCTTAGTACCGAAGAACCATAATGATCAGGTCACAGGATTGTCTTCTCTCTTCTGTTTTCCCTATAGCATCAGTATCCTCGTAGTAAAACAGATGCGATGCTCCAAAGGAGCATCGCATACCGTGACCATTCACGTAGGGTGGCCTTTTGGCCAAGGTCAATCCCATTACCTGAACCCAATGGCGTCCGCGTAAGGTATCCAAGGGGAGGATCGCAAAAGGGTGGATGCCATCGGGTTGGTTTTCAGGACTTACGCAAAATTAGGGCTTATACGCTATAAATAGCGTAAGGTGCGTTGTAACGCACCCTACAGGTAGATTTTCGGCGTAAGTCCTGGTTTTGAGACGATTATCGCTTAATTAGCTGGATTGGCAAGTCTCAGTTATCGTAAAAAATGAATCGAGTAGTAACATGGGGGTGTGAATATAGACGGATTTTATTGCCGCCAATTTCCCTACCATCTTCTAGCCATCGCCAATCCAAGATCCATGCCCAATCCCAAGGATTCGCTATATTCTGGATTATGCCGTCACCCAATATCCAACTGTAGTCACCACCACCTTGCTGGCGAGTCCAGCCATATCTGCCGCGAAACCGCCCACGGGTACCGAACTGATCGTTGGTGTATTCTGTCCCAATGGTGAGGTCAATGACGCGAACTTCGTCAGAGGTATTCGTTTCGTGCTGCATGATCATGCGGATACGACCACCATCTGCATCGAGCAATTGAGGAGGCATGTCCAATTCATAGTAATTGTATTCAGTAAGATCTCGAGCACCGACAGTGAAAAATGCGACCATGTTCGTCGAGGTTTTATTTGAGACCATGTTGTGTGTCAAGGCTTGATCTATGGACTCTGCATTTATAGTAACTTCTGCATCTGTTTGTTCTTTGACTTTTTGAAAGCGGCGAACACCTTCGTCACTTTCCTCGGTAACGTAGATGGGAGGTAGCACTTCTACATCGGGAGCAAAAGTGGAGCTGCTTTGGAATGCTGGGGAATCAGTGTTCGTATACATCGCTGCCATGGCTGGATTGGGACACCATACCAACAGAATGGATACCGCGACTAAAAAAGCTATACAAATATTTTTCAAGATTGGTTTCATCTTTCATTTACTCTTTTCTTTCAATATAATGTCTGATTTAACACAGACTTTGCAGTACCCCTGAGGGTACCTTTTGTACTAATAAAGTACTCTTTTAAAAAATTGTGTAAAAGGCCGTAGGGTGTGTTAGGGATGGGCTCGCCCTGATTTTTTTTATGGTCGCCAGTGTTGGTGCCCGTCCGTAACGGGCAAGATGCCCGTTCCACCCACTGGGTCAAACTATATTCGTTTATTAACTACGGGATTGGCCGTAGGTCACGCTACGGGATTGACCGTAGGCCACGCTAAAAGCGATTGACCTTTGGTCACGCTACGCGATCGCATTCCCAATCCCGATTCCCGATTCCCGATTCCCGTTCCCCTCCTGGGAGGGGTTAGGGGTGGGTTCCGATTCCCGATTCCCGATTCCCGATTCCCGATTCCCGATTTCCTAACTATTCCGATATTGACGCAGTCGCTAATAGTGGAAACCACAGCACTTGACTTGCTAGCCACCCTTACCATATTTACCACTTTTACCACCCTTTCCTCCCTATTCCCTGTTCCCTATTCCCTGTTCCCTAAAAAAATAAATTGTCAATTTTTCTTTTTTCCCTTATACTAGTATTATCGGAATAGTTAAAGGAGAGGTAACTGATGAACAAGTGCGTTGGAACTACTGAAGCAGCATCTCTATTAGGAATTTCTTCTCGACGATTGCGCCAACTCCTAGATAAGGGTCGGGTGCGGGGTGCCTATAAAAGCGGGAAATTCTGGATTATTCCTCTGTTCAACCATTTGCCACAAATTACCAAAGGTAATCGTGGACCAAAGGGGAAATGGCGCACTAGTCGTACGACCGCTTTAGCGAAGATTAATGTCAATCGCAATCACATTGGCTCGAATATCAAGAAAAGCCCGGAAGACCGGAAGCCAGTGATTTCAGTAAAACGAAAGGGAACTAATCTCTACGGTAATGAAGTGGAAATCCTCGGTCCTTGTAAGATTGTGTATCAGCCGGATAATCCACTGGATTGTGGCGCTCGTTTGTGGATTGAAACTTTTAGTGATATTCACTTTGTTTCTTGATGCAGTCGCTCATGGGGGAAACCCCCAAGACCGCGCTGCATCGCTGGTGGGAGTTTTCCGGCGAGTAGTTGAGGGGGTCAGGGGCTTTTGGTTTAGCAGCTGCTCTTAAGCAGACTGAGCTAGTATAAATGTATGTTTAGGTTTCAACCAACAACATATGAGGTGTGTAATGAAGGGATTATCTCTTAGCCTAGTCTTGGGCGTTGCGTTATTCGCTAACCCGGTTTTCAGTTATCAACTTGGTCAGGATGATGGCGCAGGTGTCGAGACTGCGAAGACTTGCTCCAGCTGCGGATACGATGATCCCGCAGGTGATCAGGGACAAGACTGCCCCAACTGTAAAGTAAACAGAAAAACTGCGACTAAGTAGGTAGGTCTAATTAGACGTTAAAAAAATTGTAGGGACGGGCTTAGGCGAAAGTCTTGCTAAATAAGCGATTTAACCATCAAAACCCGCCCGCCCTTAGTTGCGTTTATTTATGGCCACCTACTTATAGCGTTTCTCGCAGTTATGAGGTAAGCTTTTCAACCTCAAAGTCCCCCTTATTAAGGGGGATTTAGGGGGATCAATTTGTACCTTATGGGATATAGAATTGCTATATTTAGCTCAACTTTTATACTGCCAATCTGGTTAGCGCTTAGCTTGGGTTTGTCGTAATAGGTTAGCCAATTTTTTTAAATCTTGAGGTAGTTGGAATGAATTCATCTCTTTGGTTCTAGTTTATTGACATTCTTTGAGATAATTAGCAGCTACCCAGCCTTTGATGGGAGCGGTAATTTTATAGAACCCTGAATTTGGTTTACCTATAGCCGTCACCTGTTGTCCATTTTTAAATTGTTCCTTCTGTGGATGATTCAAGTCTGGATAGTCACGAACAGGTAAATAATTTTTTGTTCTGTACACCACGAAGCACTTGCCCTGTTGTTTGTTGCTGGGAGAAAATATCGAAGATGCTACTAGTAAAATACCTATTACCGGTACGGCGGTTTGTATAACTATCAGGTACACAGGATTGTTTTCCCGCTTCCGACTTCCCTCTTCTAACTTACCTCTTCCCTGCTCCCAGCTCCGTTCGCGTAGGGTGGCCGATGGCCTCAGTCCCTGCTCCATAAAAACCCGGAACTTTGTATCTAACTGAATTACAAACCGCTGTAAAGTCCATACAGATAGTCCTTCCTCTTCCCAATAGCTTTCTGGCAAGGTTTCAAAAACTTGTGATTTCTCATATTTGTTAAGCTTTTTAAATAAATTGGGGAAAAAATGTTTTATTTGTTGAAAATCTTCTTCAATCCACTGGCACAGAACTTCAATGGCTTTTTCACGGACGTCTGGATGTTCTTCTATTGTGAGGATTCTGTATAGTGGATCAATCACTTTTTCATCCTGAATTTCCCCGTAAGTTTGAACCACAGTTATTAGCAATTGGTTACGGGAAGTAATTTGTGGTTCCTCAACAGGGTATTGAATCTCACATTGTTCACATTTGGTATGCCACTGTTCGAGTATATCTAAAACTTCGGCGGCATGATTAGTATGATAGCCAGACTCAAATATATTAATAATTTCTTCAGAAACTCGTAATTGCTCATATTTGTCAAGCTCTTCAAATAAACTGGGTAAGAAATTGGGTAAAACAGATATTATTTGTTGAAAAGCTTCTTCAATCCACTGGCACAGAACTTCAATGGCTTCTTCACGGACGTCTGGATCTTCTTCTATTGTCAGGAGTCTGTATAGTTGCTTAAGCACTTTTTTATCCTGAATTTCCCCGTAAGTTTTAACCACAGTTATTAGCAATCGCTCACGAGAAGTAATTTGTGGTTTCTCAACAGGGTATTGAATCTCACATTGTTCACATTTGGTATGCCACTGTTCGAGTATATCTAAAACTTCGTAGGCATGATTATTATAATAGGCAGACTTAAATTCACTAATAATTTTTTCGGTTAAATCTTCACTTATTTTTCCGTATTCGCGTTGCACTAATGTACACAGCACTTCTTGTAGTTGAAATAAGTGCTGCGGTATGAGCATTCGTAAGATCTGATCGCGAAAGCGCTCAAGAACCAGAGAATTGTGGTTGTCTGACAACAATTTTATTAACCACTCTTGAAATCCTTCGGTTAGTTTTCCAGGTGGATCGGACTTTGCTGCATAGCTGATGGTCAGAGCAATAGTAGCTCGAACATTCTGTTTAAGTTTATTCTTCTTATTTTCTTCAATGCCCGAAAAATTTTCTTGGTACAAATATCTAATAGTTTGAAGTAATTGTTCCTTCTGTTCAAGCTTGTGCCACCGAGCCATTGCCCGTGCTGCCACCGCTTGGACACCTAGGGCTGTTACACCTTCTTCCCCATAAGTTGCCAGCCTTAGCAAAGTCTCTTTAACAACATCAGTGTCAATCAAACCGATGTCGCTAATTGCCCCACTAATTGCTGTGCGCAGTGGATAACGTCGCGTCTTCTCACCTAGAGAACCATACAACTGCTGCCCTACAGGAATTCCAGACGTATCTTTCTTTCTAGATACACCTCGTTTTACAGAGGTTTTAACCAGCTTTACCAGCACTGGAAGTGCAGCATAAATACGTTGTCGATATGTATTCCATGCAATTTTAAATAGCTCTAAACGCTGCTCAGGTAGCCAACTTTCAATCCTCTTTTGCCGATCGTTTTTGACTTCAACCGGGCGGAAGAAGTTATGAAAAGGCTGCAAATCGCAGTGATCGAGAGCACAAAGAGATGAGTCACGTCGATACCACTCATGGTCAGCTAATTGTCCTATGGCAACTAGACACTGATCCTCGAAAAGACCATCGAAGAAATTCAGTCCTAAAGCAATTAATTTCTCACGAGGTTGGAGAACGTTATTAAACCATCGTTCCAGTATTTTTTTATTGTCCTGAGCAAGGTTAATTAGTTGATCAATTTCTTCTGGATTTAATGGCTCTTTTTCGGTTGAAAGTAATTCAACAAATTTATAAATTTTGTCTGGTGTTTTTAACTTTTCAGCAATTGATTCAATGGAAATTTTATCTGGCAAAGACCATGGAAGCTGTTTTAGTTGATCTTTTAACTCTTTGGATAAATCATCTTTTTTGTACAGACCATCAACTTCTAAATCCTTCCAAAAATCTCCAATTGTATCGGTTAAACCCCAAACAGCACGAGGCTCATCTGTAGCGAATATGACATAGTGGTTACTATCAGCAGCAGCTTTTTGGATCAGGGATAAATCATAGTCAATATCCTGAAATCTAACCCGTGTTAGCACAAAAATTGTTCTGGTTTCAGTTTGCTCAAGTATTTGATAGAAGTTCAGTAACTCAGAACCACGCTGCCATTCTTTGGCTTCAACTTCAAAACTGTCAGAGCTTGAGTACTCTTTCTGTAAATGATTACTTAAATGCCATGCAAAATTACGTGCTATGCCTACCTTATCAATGTCGTTACTGCCACCTAGTATCAGCATTCGATGATGACAAATAATATTAATCATTTCATCGATCAACTGTTGACTTGGGCTAATACCTAAGCCATATTTCTCAAGAGGAATCTCTAAAAAATCCTGATCATATTTATTGATGTTGTTCGTCACATGAGTATTATCACCAACAACAATGCCACCAACATTTTTCTCAACAGATACGTTAGAGTTATGCATGCCAAATTTTGTTTAACTATTTGCTTTCTAGATTAATGCTGGGGGGGAAATGATAGGCTAAAATTATTACCCACTAAGGATTTAAGCTTGCATTTCCCCCCA
>NZ_JAAHHE010000328.1:0-6629 GCF_010692525.1 Moorena sp. SIO3B2 | reverse complement strand
ATGGCGAAAGCATCGGGGATATCTGTAAATGAGTTGTTGATGATAGCGATTGATGAAACGTTAATTAATAAGGCTGCGTGTAGGGAATAGGGAACTTTGGATCAGGAAATAGTCTGAGGCGGGGGCGCGGCAGGTGTGGGGAAATGGGGATAATATGGGAAGTGTGGGAGGTGTGGGAGGTGTGGGAGGTGTGGGAGGTGTGGGGAGATGGGGAGTCAGATTAGCAACTAGCTCCCCAAGACAGTGCTGCCTAGGTATTCCCTAGTCCCTATTCCCTATTCCCTATTCCCTATTCCCATTAACCCAGGACGAGGTACCTCAGCCAATTGAGAACTGCTATTATGAGTAAGTAAGGTTTAACTTTTCCGCAAGAAGAGTGCCACTCCCGAGTTAGCGATCGCATGTAGTCTTGGTGATGAAATCATACCACCATCAGCGTTATCTAAATCTAAATTGTTATCTAAATTGCTCTCAATGGCCTTAACCGATTCCTGATCAGGGTGTTCATTGGTGACACGATGATTTGGGTATTAGTGATTTTACCCTACAAGTGACCGATCGGAGGGATTAGACTTCCCACTAGTAGCTACCTAAAAAAGCTAGCTGAAGCTGGCTTTTTGGCTAATTAGAGCAATTTAATCCCGATATTTGGCTAAAAACGGTTGTTTTATTCTGATTGCCTCCATTTTTGCGCTAAAATAGCCTATATAAGCTAACTTTTATAAAGAGTTCACAGAAAATTTACAATCTGCTGGGACTATTCACAAGTAATTTACGGAAAATGGCTGATAGACATGGTTAACTTTAGAAGAAGCAAAAAGTCAGGTACTCAAAGCATGCAGTTTCTCAAGGTCACTACTTAAAAGCCAAGATGCTAGCCAGAGTCAAAAAACCGTACTATGCGGAATTTCTCTCACAGCCCTTGAGGTAAATAGTAACACGAGTAGTTTTAACAGTTAACTATAAAACATGTCAGGCTCTCCTCTGAATAAATTCCTTTTCAAACCCGTTCTTCTTGCAGCAGCGGTCTTGTCAGTACTGTCCTTACCAGTAGCAATTTTTGGCTCACAACCAGTTTCCATTCGCATTCAGGGAGAACAGTGGATGGATGGTGAAGTTAAGGATCTTGCTCCCCCTTACCTAGGCTTGGTTGGAGCCTTGAGTTTGGGAGTCGGTGTAGCCAGTTTGGCAATTTCAGGGTGGCAAGACTCCTCCCATAAATTTGCTCAAACTCAGGACAAAGTTTCCACTCTAGCTGAGGGTATCCAGGCAAAAGAAAAAGAATTAGAAGACCTTAAGCTTTCTCTGTCGAGTTTGGCAGCTTCTGGACTCACTGATTTTATAGATGAGGCAGAAACCCCGAAAACATTTACAGAAAACGTTACGGAAAAGGTTCCGGAAAACGTTACGGACAAAGTTATAGAAAACGTTACGGAAAAGGTTCCGGAAAACGTTACGGACAAAGTTATAGAAAACGTTACGGAAAAGGTTCCGGAAAACGTTACGGACAAAGTTATAGAAAACGTTATAGAAACTCGGGATAACAGCCTTGAATCCCAGCCAGTCTTTGAAACTCTAGTGACTAGGTCGAATTTTGTTGAAGAGCCTTCCATAACAGCCCCGACAAGGTCTGTAGAGGATGTAACCCAGAAGTTTGCCTCAGCACAAACGTTTTTAGGTTTTGTGCGCACAAAACCTGTAGTCACCCAACCTATTGAGGTGAGTTCACCAAAACCTGAGCAGCTGGAGCAACTCAACACTCAACTTCAAACAATTATGGCTCAGATGGCTTCTTTACAATCCGCCCTTGATGGCACACAGAGAAGTCGAGGGATTGAGGTACCTGTAGCGAATCACCCATCCAAACAACTTGTTAAGTCCTGGTCTGTCAAGGGTTAAGAACTTTTAAGACAAGTTGATAGACGATTAGGGTGCATCCTGATCCAACCATAAGCTAAAAAGCATCTACTGGAATTGACTCCAGATAGTTATGTATAAATAGTTTACTGTTGGTAATTAGTTAAAATTGCTGAATTTGGTTGACCATTTCTGCCTTCCGAATCTATAATTGTAACCTCGATTTATCGATGGACTAATTTGGCATTCGCCAATTACTAGATTGTCACGATTGAGATCACCGTGAGCGTTTCCACAAAAAGCGCCAACAAAACGCGACCATAGCGCTAATTAAATAAAACTGTTAGGGTATTTCAGTAAGAGCCTGCACAGTGTGGCTGAGTATTATAATTAGTATTATTATTAATATTATTCATGGTTCAGGCTTGATAGTGACCAACCATGAACCATGACCATGAACTATGAACCAAGATAAAGGTTTTGTCTTATCGGAAAAACTCTGACGGCGAGAGTGGAGTATTGTTTTGATTTTTTAAATTGGTTTGTGGGCGAATACTACCACTAACCGATGGTTGGGGTTTAAGTTCTGAGCGGTTTCCCCAGCCACCATTGCGTTCTGCTGCCCTAATGCTAGGTACTGATTTCCTGCCACTAGGTAGCGCTATCGGTAGGGTGTAACTCGCCTTTACGTAAGGTTGACCATCATTATTAAATCGGACGAGGTCACCTTCCATCTCTGGAATCTGCGGCTGTTGCTCTTCAGCCCTTCCTAGGTGACCATAGGGCTCATAGGTAGCTAAGAAAGAGACACTATTATTGGGGCTAACCGAGAATCGTCCTTGTGATTGATTGATTTGCCAAGCTTCCTGAAGGCGACCATCTGGTGCTACCTCCCATAGGTTAAGCCTAGCTTGCCATTGACCCTGCTCGTTTACTTCAACAACTTGGCGATCCAAAATCGAATAAGTGCCTAGGGGGTTAGAACCAAATAAAGGCTGTTGTGTCGGACGCAAATAGCGAATAGCAGCTACAGCAATTTGACTTTGGTCAGGTAGATTACTAGTACCCGATACAGTATACGCACCAGGACGACTGGCCGGTTTCACACTGAGTTCTAACTCAAGGTCAGGGGATTTTTTTTGGGAGCAACTGACACACAATGCCATTAGCATTAGGAGTACAGTCCCCTGCCTATTAGAGTAAAGTGAGCGAACTGTTTGACTTAAAAACTGGTAGAATCGCATAGGCATAGGTATAAACAGATTAGATATTCCTTAGGGAGTAAGCATATGCGCTACGCGCACGCTGCTTGAGGTGCGGTCAGCGGTCAGCGGTCAGCTGACGTAACATAGATTAAACCAATACTTACTTGTTTTATTCAAAAGCTGAGAGCTGAGAGCTGAGAGCTGAGAGCTGAGAGCTGAGAGCTGAGAGCTGAGAGCTTACCTTAGAGATAGCTTACAAAGAATGACTAATTGTCAGATTAGGGGTTGAAAATATCGACTATCATAGCAAGTTGTTAAAAACGAGCTAAGTTGATTGGTAGTTAGTGATGGATTTACCACGGAACCCTAATCAACGTCTAACATAATCAATACCTTGATTGTTTATAATTGAGCGTTTATAATTGATAGCTTATAAAATTTTATCCACTAAGACTAATTATGAAGCAGCAAAGCAGGTTTAGACATACATCTTTATTGAAATTTTGTACTACTCAGTTGGCAATCGCTGGCCTAGTAACCCTAGGGATTCCTAATGGTGCTGCCACTGCTGGGAATCAATTTAGTTTGTGTGCCAAAGATCTTAAAGCGGCCAATATCACTTCAGAAATCGCATCACAAGCTTGTTCAGAGGCACTACAACCTGAGGATTTATCCTTGTGTGTACTGAAAATTAAGGTACTGACCTCATTAGCAGGCCAAAAAGCCTTAGGTGCTTGTACACGAGTCCGACGACCTTTGGAATTGGCTAGCTGTGTGGTTGATATTGACAATAAGATTGAAAACATAAATGCTAACTCAGTGCTGGATCACTGCCGTCGTAGCCTCCTGCCAGAGCAATTTTCTGAATGTGTTATTGGCTTGAATAGTGCCAATGTCGCTAGCCCTGACAAGGCTCTAAACACTTGTATTTCTGTTAATCAATATCCCTCCCAATTGTCTCCGACCTTTGCGCCACCTCCGGCAAGAACCTTGGTTCAGTAATTTGGTTGAGTGTAAGCATTCAGCCGTCAGCCGTCAGCCGTCAGCCATTCCCTTGGCTCACGCTAAGGGAATGGCTGACGTAACAGAGATTAAACCAATGCTTACTTGTTTTATTCAAAAGCACATCAAGTAGCGTGGGTGGCACAGGCTTCGACGCTGGGACTTCATTTAGATTGCCCATAGCCCATAAGCACATCAAGTAGCACATAAGCTGATAGCTGATAGCTGATAGTTGAATACTTACCTTCTGTTTATTTAAGCTTGTGTAAGTAATCAACAATTTCCTTAAATTTTTGCTCCACATTACCACTGGTGAATAAATCTTCAGCCCTGGCCAGACCTGCTCTAAAATCTGGGCAAACACCACAACGCCACAGATAAAAGCCACCATTCCAGATCGCGGCTGGCATCAATGGGTTGGATTTACCCTTTAGGATTTCCTGGTACTGTGCCAGCAGTTTAGTGGTTGACTCAAACGGTACCTCCTTGCCAGCCAAACCGTATTCACTCGGATGGAGTAGCAGACGTTCAAACCCTTGACTGGCTGATGGTTGACTAATCGCTATGATGGCAGTGCGATCGCGTGGTAGGTCACAGCTACCCTCTAAGCCTTTGACAAAGGTAAAATTCTTGACCAGACGCAGCTGACATGTCTGTCTAAACAGATTTTCTGTAGGTGGATGAACATACCCGGCCACATAATGAGTTTCTCCTCTATAGGCAGACCAGAGGAGTTCCATGGTTGCTATGGGTGGACGTTTACCGATTTGGTCGCGGTAGGAAACTAACTGATGAGCTTGGGGAAAATGCTGGGGTAAATAGATAAATCCTAAGCCAGTTGTCTCCAATACTTGTTGCACCTGGGGCACAGAAAGTTGGGAGAAATCCATGCCCAATCCCTGCCAAATCTCAATTAAGGGGACTCCATACTTAGTGGGCATACAATCTCCCCCATGCATGACCACAGGTACCCCAGCAGTAGCTAAGACTAAGGCGGTCAGGGGTGTGACTGGTGCAGTACGGCTTCGTCCATCATAGGGTGTTCCTAACGCTGTAACCCCCAGGGATGGAGAAGAAGAAACTGACCGAGAGGTATCTTGCCCATGGTTGATGTCCCAGGGGTGTAACCTTGGTCCAAGTTGGTCATAAGCATCCAACATCCCTGCCAGTTCTTCACTGGTCGGTCGTTTGATGCGGTGGGCAATCATAAATGCTCCAATTTGCGCTGGTGTAGCCTCTTGTGTCAACATGAGGCGGGTTGCAGTGGTGGCTTCCTCACGAGTTAACGCTTTGCCAGTGTGCACACCACTGCCCACTTTCTTTAATAATTCCCTGAAGGCATTACTCATCGGTGATTAGTCCAAAGCTGGAAACAGTGATCAAGCTTGAGCAAGGGCTGGCAGCTGGAGGTTCCAAGCCTGAACTGTTGGCATGTCCAGCTGACGCACCAGTTTACAAAAATGCTGAATTGGTGGAATATCTAAGCGATCGCGAGTCGTGACCAAGACCACCTGACGAGTCCAGTTGGAATCCAAGGCAGAGACGTTACCTACTAGTTTGTTGGAGCTAGCCAGGGATTCTGGTAGTTTTTCTAGGGTACGCACAGCCAAAGTAGAGTCTTGCTGTACATTGATCACGGCTGATTTGGGCAATAGGGCAATCAATTCTCCTTGGCGCACTACTCCTTGGAATGCTTCTAGGGTATTTAACTCCATAACTGCCCGCAAATTAGCCCCTAGGCGGGAAAACTGCTGCTGTACTAAACGTTGCATCCCGTAGCCACTTTTAAAGACTGCTTGTGGGTATTTAATCAGTTCTGACCAGGGCACTGCTTTATAGTTGACTAAGGGATGGTCTGATGCCATCAGGACTTCGATGGGCTCTTCGTAGAGTACCTCAACTACCATCTCTGAACTAGTGGTCAAAAAGCGATTGTTCATCACAATTGCCACATCCACTAGACCATCTCGCAGTACCTTCAAAGAGCGATCGCTTCCGAGGGCCGTCACTCGTAATTGCACTTGAGGATAGGCTCGACAAAATTGCTTTAAGATCGGTGGCAAATAGTGAGCGCAGACTGATTGGATTGCTGCTACACACAATTCTGGCTGCTTACCTGCGATCAAATCTGCTAATTCTTGGGTAGCAGTTTGCCACTCTTGACAGATTTTACGAGCACGGGGTAAAAGCTGTTCCCCTGCAAGAGTCAACTTGGCGTGAGCAGTGCGATGAAACAGTGGCATACCCAGATGGCTTTCCAGAGACTGAATTTGTCTACTAATAGTCGATTGTGTTACGCCGCATTTTTGTGCCGCTTGTCCAAAATTACCGGTCTGGGTGACTGCCAGAAATGCCTGCAACTGCTCAATCCGCATGATTTGTCTAAGGTGTATGAGGTTTCATCATAATTCATTGAACATACTAGATTTTTTGAGGAACTTCGGTAGAATTTGATACATTGAGGCTCTGCCATTTAACTAAACCCATCAGCTCAACCAATGTAATCAGTAAAGCAATTTCAAACGGGAACGTCACGGGTCTTGGGAGAACAGGGAACTTCGGATC
>NZ_JAAHHE010000327.1:0-6641 GCF_010692525.1 Moorena sp. SIO3B2 | reverse complement strand
TAAACAATAGGAAAGAACTAGTAAATAGCTAAACGGACAACGTTTATCACAATTATTGCTAGGTAACTCCACATACCAATCATAGGTTGTAATATCTCCCTCCATGGTTTGATTGAGGTTAGCGATTTTATCACTCACTCCCTGATAATCAGCAGGATGATCAGCTTCAATTGCTGCCCAAACTAACCAGGTATTATTTTTAATCGCTTCATTAACTGATTGCTGTAACTGTTTACTATTATCGGGCTGTTGTTGGTCTTGATCTAAGATATAATCAAATCCAATTATGCTAGCATTACTGGTAACTAATTTATCTAAAATACTTGCTAAGTAACCATAATCCATATACCTGCCATCAACCAATTTAACCTTGTCCTGTTCAAGAGACTTGTTATCAATTTGAACTAACCGAACTGGAGACTTAACTGGAGAAGGATTAGCTTGCCACTCCACCTGCTGAGTAACCTGACGGTAACCAGCCTGTAACAATAGACGAGATTCTAACAGTAAATCCTGACAATCCGGGATTAAACTAACGGTTAACCATGCCGATAACCACAGGGCTTCCTTCTTAGTGGGCAACCAATTTCTGAGACTGTGCCCTAAACCGAATGGTTCCAAGCGAAACAGTACTGATTGGGGATGGCGAAATAAGGTAGGGATTAAGTAAGCAGAAGGATAGGTAAGATTTTGTTGGTCTTTAAGAAAAGCACAAGCATCCCTTAGGGCTTCATGGACATCCTTATACTCAGCCAAACTGTTGAGAAACTGGACAATAAAAACTTGAGCCACCTGATTGTGAATAGGTTCTGCCATCACCGCCACTTGAGGTAACCCTAAAGCAATTAGGGATTCCGCAATCGAGATACCATCACAAGAATTAAAAATAGCAAACTTCAGGCCATTAGCTATCCCTTGTTGGAGGGATTGTTGAATCTCATTAATTCCTAGAGAAGCATCAGGAGCAATATGTAATTCTCCACCAGTACAGGCAGTTTCATTACTATGTCCAGCAAAGAATAAAATATCCCAACCCCTAGGATTAGCAATTTCCTTAACAATTTCCTGCTTAAGACTAGTAGAGTCTTTTCCTGGTTGCCAACCAATAAATTTTATGTCAGCTAGCTTAGACAGGTGAGCTAACGCCTTGCGGTCTTCTTCAAAGTCTAATCCTTTTTCATCACCCAAGATAGCCAAAACTCTGGCTCGGCGACGGATTGAAGGAATAATTTTATCATGACTAATCCCAGCATGGATAGTATTAGAAACCCGAGCAATCCGGATAGTTCCGAATCCCGATAAATTCGTCCTAGTAGTAGTACTAATTTCCCAAGCTTCCCAAGGTAAGCGAGTTAATTCAGGACAATTACAGGTGAGGAGAATATCAACCCAATACCGACGATTAATAGACGAATCCGTAGCTGCCTTAGCAATTTCCTCACGAATTTCATATAACTCTCCATCCCGTAACCAACTATGAAATATTGATAAAAACCTAGCTTCTGCTTCCCGCAACAGGGCAGCTGGATCCTTCTTAACTGTAAGTCTACCACTTTTTGGGACTTTACCTCGCAAATTTTTGTAACAATTAATGTAAGCATATTTCCAGTCTTGGTAACCTTGATCAAGGTCTTGAGGATAATCTACTATGGCAGCAATAGTCTTACCGTTTTCCCAAGATAACTCAAAGTTACAACCTGACTTGATTTTGATGACTTTAAGGTGAAAAATTTTACTTTTCATGTTACTTATAGTAGTCAGCAGTCAGCGGTCAGTGGTCAGCGGTCAGCGGTCAGTGGTCAGCAGTCAGCGGTCAGCAGTCAGCAGTCAGCAGTCAGCAGTCAGCAGTCAGTGGTCAGCCGTCAGCTTATTTTATTCAAAAGCTTTTCGGTGTAGCTTGGCCTACGGCCAATGGCTGATAGCTGATAGCTGATAGCTGATAGCTGATAGCTGATAGCTGATAGCTGATAGCTGATAACTGATAGCTGATAGCTGATAGCTGATAGCTGATAACTCATAGCTGATAGCTGATAGCTGATAGCTGATAGCTGATAACTCATAGCTGATAGCTGATAGCTTACCTCCCTACTCCCTACTCCCTTTAAATTCAAACAACATTGAGGTTTGTGCAGTTTCGTCAGCAGTGGTAATTGTAGCTAGAAACTTTTCATGATTATCCCCTACAAACTGAGTAAATAAATAGTCGTCATTAGTGGTTAACTCCTGCTGATCCAAGACCATGGTAAAATCAGTAATACGCAATTTTATTCCCGAAGGTGGAGTATTACCTGGACTAGCTCCCAGGATTAGCACTATAGTCCAATCTACCTCTGGTTCAGACTGGGGGAATTGCCAAGTTACAGCATAAAGGCGCAGTGGAATTCCAGCTAGTTGAAAATCTCGATAACTACGGACAGCGGCAGCAGGAATTTCGATATCAATAATAGTTATAATCTCAGCTAATTCTTGGGCTGGGGTAGGACGAAACCGCAATGCTGGGGAAGGTGCTGGTAATAGCTGCCAAGATAACTCTTGAGCTAGGTCATCAATTTGATTATATAACCATTGTCCCACATTAATCGCTCGTTGATTCAGGATTTCGATTACGTCTCTAACATAATTAGGCTCGCGCTGTGGTATCTCTGGTAAAGGAATTTCCTCAGGAGATAGACATTGTAAATCCAGTAGTAAGTCGTCTCCACTCATAGTAAACCTAGATAAAGGGAGCTCGTAATTATGATCAGAGCCAACAGCTAGATTACTAATATCTTTGACTAGCTGGTCGTATCGATTTACGCCTTTAATCCCAGCAATACCTAAGTCATCATCAATGGCAATCACCACATAAAAATGAGCAGTAAATTGGGGAATAGTAACAATCCCTTGAGGCAGATTTACCAACGGGTCACTAAATCCCAAGCTAGGAATAAGGCAAATCTTAAAATCTCCTACTCGTAGATTACACACAGCATTAATAACTTTAGCAATAGCTTGAGATAATTCCGAGTTTACTAACTCATTAGCTGCCCGTTCTACCCGTAAACTTGGCTCTCGTTTTTCCAGCCAATCTTCAAAGACTAGTAAGGCTAACTCTTGGAGATAGATAGCTAATATTTCGGATTTTTTCGCCATCTGGTTAGCTATATCCAGGGCTTTTTGTTGTTGCTCTAATTCCAGCGTTAGGGTTTCCGTTAATGCTGGGAATGAAATCATTTCTGTAGATGTATTTAGCATTTTTAGTTGAGTAATAATAGGGAGTAGGGAGTAGGGAATCGGGAATCGGGAATCGGGAATCGGGAGTCGGGAGTCGGGAGTCGGGAATAAAAGTTGGCATTCAAGCTAAGTTATTTATTATTGCCAATTAAGAAGTGGACTTTATCTTTTTTGTCTCATTTTCATAATTAACTTATCTGCAAATGGCTATATGACGTCCATTTAACTTTCTTCTCCCTACTCCCTACTCCCTTTTTCTTCTCCCGACTCCCGATTCCCGATTCCCGATTCCCGACTCCCCACTCCCTTGTTCAATAATTCACATAAGGTGCGAGAAAAATTACTAGAGAGTTTGTATTGGTTTTTAACAAAAGTCTCCTTCCTAGCTGCAGTCATAATCTGGTTAATTGCTTCCTCTACAAACTGACTAATTCGTTTGTCTAATTCCTTAACCTCTTGTGCAGAAGCGTAGGCTTGGCCTAACTCCACTAGTTGGTGATGTAATCTTACGGAAGTGCGTCTAGCAATATCAGCCCGAAAAGCTTTCAGGTCTAGCAAGCGACTGACTTGATATTGAGCAGTGAAGCCAATTTGGGCAGCAATCTTAGTCATAGTGACATGGTGACAGTGAAATAAATCTAGGGCTTCTAAAAATTGCTGATGTTTTGGCTTTTGTTGACGACTTAGATAAGTAACTCGGTTTTGAATAACGTCTTGAATAGCGGTAGTTAAACAATCCTGTAGTAATTGGTCATAGGCAGCTAATACTTCGTTTTCTTCCTGATTATTACTTGTATCATCAGCTGCTAATTGATGCTCAAATTTTCCTAAAGCTTGAGTGGGCACATTCCGGCCATGATTCCGTTTATAGTCTCGAATTAGCTGAGCTAAGGTTTGTAACTCAGTAAGCACTGCTTCTGGAGATAGTTTACCTATCAGCTGTAATTGCTCTTTGGTAGGAATTGGGTAGGGAGTTGTGAGTTTACCTAAGCCTTGTTGTTGTCGTTGTTGGTTAATTTGATTACGCTCTGCTTGCAGTTGACTTACATAAATCCTTTGATAACTTTCTAATAACTCACGATAGTGGTTAATTTCCTGAGCAGTTAGCTGATGAAACTCCGATATAATCCGGTGTAGTTTACCAGGAGTGGTTTGTTTGAGTAATAACCAATCGGTTACCTGCTCAATTCCATAGTATAGTAAAAATCGTTTTACCTCCTTATTGGTTTTAACCAGTCTCTTTGTCCAGGCAAATAAGCTACTTTTATCTGGGTCAAAGGTTTTTAAAGTATAGGTAATTAGAGACTTATTTTCATCTAGTTTATGGCCTTGATCGCCCTCATGATAACGGTCAAGTACTAATGGCATTAGGTCATCCATGGTAAAATTATGCTGCTGACCAAATTGCTCTACTAACTGATAACAAACCTCCTTGATTTGCTGAGAAACTAAACAACGTAGACAAACCTCAGCGAGCTCAAGGTCCTCGTCTTGGCTATGATAACTTTGCCACAGTCTGCTAATCAGTGCTTGGTCTATGGTGTCTTCACCTGTAGACAAGGTAAGAGCTTGGGCACTGATAAACTCCTTAGCCTTTTCTATGGGTTTAGTTTGATGTTGACCCAAACGATTAATATAATTGAGTGTCCAGTATTTGGCTAAGCTGGTTTTCATGAGGGAGTAGGGAGTAGCAATAGGCAATAGGCAATAGGCAATAGGCAATAGGCAATAGGCAATAGGTGCGTAGGGTGCGTAGGGTGCGTTAGGGGCGGACTTGCCGTTATTTTTCGCCTCGTAGCCAGGGTTGGGATAGTCGGCCCCGTAACGCACCACTTGCCCTAATTTTCGGCTCGAGCGCCAGGGTTGGGATAGTCGGCCCCGTAACGCACCACAGGGTCAAAAAGCAAAGTGAGATGCATCCTAGCAATCTCCGCCGACAAGGGAACCAAATCTTACTCTTACCTATCTGGTAACTATCCGACCCTATGCATTTTGTGGAAAAAATTGGGCTTGAAGTGTATAAGTGAAGGGTAGGAAGTAGGTCTGAGGAGTATTAGTGTTTTCTTGTATAGTCAGGTACATCTAAATTTTATTCCCGACTCCCTACTCCCTCGGTGCGCTTTCCGTAGGCGAATTAAATTCGCCACGGGTCGCACCGCTCCCGACTCCCTAATTCTGCTGTGGTGCGTTACGGGGTGGGCTATTTCAACCAGGCGCTCAGTGCTTGAAAATCCATCCGGGTTAGCCCACCCCTAACGCACCCTACCCTTGCCAATAATTGCCTAGGCTGAGGAATGTCTCAGATTTAGGTAAATAGGTTATGATACCACATCCTATTAAACTTAAACAGGTCTTGTTTTTGGGACTTTTCACTCTCTGCCTTACCCCTGGGCAATTCCCTGTTCTGGCTAGATTCCTGAATTTACCAGTACTGGATCAGGCACAAAGCACTGTTAGCCTAGAGCAAGAAGGGAGTTTAGCCCCTGGTGATGCCTTTGTTGAAGTAGACAGTAAGCAGGCAGAGGCGGACAAACTATTTAAGCAAGGACTTCGTCACATTGGTGACAGTGAGTTCCGAAAAGCATTAAAGTCTTGGCAGCAAGCATTGGTGATTTATAAACAAATCGGACACCGCCAGGGTGAAGCTAACTCCTTGGGTAATATGGGTCGTGCATACGCTAATCTGGGAGAGTACAAACAAGCAATTAATAATTACTTACCATCGATAGCTATTGCTAGGCAAATCCCAGACCGCGAGGGTGAAGCTGGCTCCCTGACTAATCTGGGGTTTGCATACGGTAATCTGGGAAACTACAAAAAAGCCATTGATTACCACCGACAATCTTTAGACATTTTTAGGGAAATCCGAAACCGCCAAGGTGAAGCTCGCTCCCTGAGTAATCTGGGGAATGCATACGAGAGTTTGGGAGACTACAAAAAAGCGATTGATTACCAGCAAAAATCTTTAGCTATTGCTAGGGGAATCGGAAACCGCGATGGTGAAGCTGGCTCCCTGGGTAATCTGGCTAATGCATACCGTCATCTGGGAGACTACGAAAAAGCGATTGATTACCAGCAAAAATCCTTAGCTATTAAACGGGAAATCCGAAACCGCCGGGGTGAAGCTTATTCCCTGGATAATCTGGGTATTGCATACGGTAATCTGGGAGACTACAAAAAAGCGATTAATTACCACCGACAATCCTTAGGGATTTTTAGGGAAATCCGACACCGCAAGGGTGAAGCTCACGCCCTAGAGAATCTCGGTATTGCATACGGTAATCTGGGAAAGTACAAAAAAGCAATTGATTACCACCAAAAATCCATAGCTATTGCTAGGGAAATCGGACACCGCAAGGGTGAAGCTTACTCCCTGAATAATCTCGGTGCTACTTTCTTAGAAAACAATCAACTAGAACAGGCAAAAA